>CAMCHA010000315.1 GCA_945874515.1 Asaia bogorensis | reverse complement strand
GTCTATCATCACACAATGGTGCTAGGGCCGCGCTACCAGGAATTGCTGCACGATATTTTTACGCGCAAGCACCTCGCGGAAGATTTTAGCCTGTATCTGCATCGCCCGACCGCGACGGATGACTCAATGGCGCCGCCGGGCTGCGATTCCTTCTACGTTCTCGCCCCCGTGCCGCATTTGGGCGGTAAGGTTGATTGGGCCAAGCATGCGGAACCCTATCGCAAGGCCATCGAAAAGCGTCTTGAAGAAACGGTATTGCCGGGCCTTGGTGAGGCGCTTGTCACATCACGCATCATCACGCCGCAGGATTTTCAGGATCGGCTGCTATCGGTGAATGGCGCGGCTTTTGCGCTGGAACCGCAGCTTTTCCAAAGCGCTTGGTTCCGCCCGCATAATGTGAGCGAAGAAATGCAGGGGCTTTATCTTGTTGGCGCTGGCACGCATCCGGGTGCTGGTGTGCCGGGTGTGATTTCCTCAGCCAAAGTGCTGGATCAGCTTGTGCCGCATGGTGATACGCTACGGCGGAATTAAACTCGGGCTGCCCCAATCCTGATCGCACCGCGCGCGCCGGCCCAGTCTTCCAAAAGCCGCGCCGCGGCAAGGCGCCCAGACATCGCCGCCATGGGAATACCAGGCCCAGGATGCACGGAACCGCCGGCCAGATACAGCCCTTGCAAACGCGTCACGGCGCCCGGGCGCGCGAAAGTTGCAGTTGAGCCATGGCCGGCGCGGCCATAAAGCGCACCACCTGAACCCGGGAAAAGCCGCGCGAAGCCTTCTGGCGTGGTGACTACTTCCTCACCTGCGCTGCGTGCTACGTCCAGGCCGCAGGCTTTCAGCAGGCCAAAGCCACGTTCACCAAGTTCCGCGATTTCATCAGGCGTGTGGCCGCGCCGATCGCCATCGGGCGGCGCATTGATCAGCACCAGCATCCGTTCCGGCGTGCCCTGGCTTAAGCCCGGCCCGGCTTCGCGATCCTGCGCGCAAATATACACTGTCGGTGCCGCGGTGATGTCTCGCCTACGAAAAATAGCGTCGAATTCCGCCGCGTAATCCTCAGCGAAAAAAACATTGTGATGCACCAGCGGAAAACCAGAAGTTGGCGCCTTCACGCACCAGGTCACGGCCGAAAGGGAACGCGCGGCGCGCGGCGTATCCTCGGCAGCGTTGCGTGGTGCTTGCCCCAAAAGGCCCTGCGCCAAGGCGGCCACATCGCCATTGAAGACAACGGCATCTGCGGGGATCTTCTCGCCATTCGCCAAGCGCACACCGCTGGCGCGGCCTTGGCGGCTCAGAATCTCAGCAACCTCTGCCCCAAAGCGGAATTCAGCACCCTTGGCTTCCGCTAGGCGCTGGATTGCATCTGCCACGCGCCGCATGCCGCCTTCCACGAACCACACGCCATCCTGTTCCACATGCGCGACAAGCATCAGCGTAGCCGGCGCCAACCAGGGGGAGCAACCGCAATAGGTCGCGTAGCGCCCAAATAACTGGCGCAAGCGTGGGTCGCGAAAATGCTCACCCAACGCATCCCAGAGCGTCTTCATCGGCGCGGTGCGGATCAGCGCGGCGATATTCGTGATGCCCACGCGCTTGACCAGATCAAGCGGTGATGGGCGTTCGGCAGCAATGAAGGAACCGCGTAGCGTGCGGAAGATATCGGCGCTGCGCGCGCAAAAGGCGCGATAGCCGCGCGCTTCGGCCGCACCGGCGAAATCCCCGATGGCGTCAGCGGAACGTGCAATATCAGCGAAAAGATCAAGCCGGCCGCCAGCACGCCAAGCATGCCGCGCCAGGATATCCGCTTTCTGTAAGGGTAGCGCAGCTTCAAGGGACGCGCCGGCATCTGCGAACAGCCCCTCAAAAATCCAGCGCATGGTAAAAACAGTGGGGCCGCCATCAATTGGGCTGCCGCCCACCATCACTTCGCGCATTTTGCCGCCTGGTGCTGCGGCGCGTTCCAACACCGTCACCGACGCTCCACGCCGCGCAAGATCAGTGGCTGCGGCAAGCCCGCCCATGCCGGCGCCAATCACCAAGACACGTGGGCTAGCCATGTTAAGTTGCAGCGCTCAAGCGTCGGCCTCGTCCGGCGAATTGCCTATCCACCACGCGGCGATGCCAGATAATCAGCGAAACCCCCACCACCAACGGCACTGCCCACATGAAGGGATTAAGCGCCAATTCTGGAAAAATCCTGACGGATCCGAAGGCCATGAAGGCGGTGTAGACGGAAATGCCGGCACCCACCAAAGCCTTGATATGTTCCTTGATCCAGGAACCCGGCCGCGGTTCGCGCGCCATCAGAAACCAGAGATTCGTGGCCGCCGTCGCCAGCCCCACCACGCAAATGCCGATCATCAAAGGCTGACCAATCATCCAACCCTGCCAGGCGCAATTGAGTGATGCCGGAATCAGCGCATATTGCAGGAAAAGATTGAGCCGCGTTCTGTTCAATTCATGGCGCCGCTTATTGCGAATGGAAAGCCAGCCATACCAAGCAAGGTTCACCGTCAGCAGCCCGGTCATCAGCATCATCCAGCCGAAAATGCCGCGGATGAAAGCCTCATCAAACCGGCCTTCCAGATGCGGGTGTGTTTCAATTGGTGCCGCCAGGGTCAGCAGACTCATGATCATGGCAAGGCAGCCGGTGATCAGCAGCGCGAAGGTGAAAACCTTCCCCCAGCGCGCGTGATTGACGCCGCCCTTGCGCCCGATCACGGGCACCCAGAAAGCGATGGCGCCAATGCTGCCCGTCACAATATGGGCGGCAACTAGCGTATGGAACAGGAACAGGACCATCCGAGCCTCCCTAGCATTTAGATGACAATTGCACTTGACATATATGGATGTAAAGCGTGGAAATCAGCTCATGTTGAGTAGGGGCATAAACAGCGCGCTTTCCCAAAGCGGCGCAGAGATGGGGGCGGGCAGGGGGGCATGAATCAAGCGCTGACCTTTCGCGCTTTTGCGCCGCCGCGCCCGGAACCCTTGCCCGCGGTCATTGCGCTCATGCGCTGCATGATTCGCGGCGATGGTGATTTGCTCTCGCTTTTGCCGGCAGAAGCCTATCGCATGCCGATTGGGCCGCTCGGTTATTCCCGCCGGTCCACCATCATTGTCAATCGCCCCGATCTGGTGCGCGAAGTGCTGACGGATGCCAAGGGCATCCTGCCCAAAAGCGATCTGATGGTGCATGCGCTGGATCCATTGATTGGCGATTCGATCTTCGTCTCATCCGGCGCCACCTGGCGGCGTCAGCGCGGCATGATTGACCCGGCCTTGACCATGATGCGCGTCAATCGCGCCTTTCCGGCGATGGAAGCCGGCGCGGCGGCGGCGGAAGCGACACTTGCCGATCACGCGGCGTGCGATACGCGCTTTTCGCTTGACCTGATGATGAGCCACATGACGGCAGACATCATCTGCCGCACGGTGTTTTCCACCGGGCTCGAGACGCGTGTGGCGCATGAGGTCTTCGATGCCTTCACCGAATTCGAACATAGCGTCGCGCAGGTGGAGATTCGCCGGCTGATTTTTGATCGCGCCTGGAAGCGCATTCCGCAAAAGGAAAGCGTGCTGAATGCCTGCGGCCTGATCCGGCGTTATTTGGGCGAATTGCTGGATACGCATTTAGGCGATGGCGCCAGCAGCTTTGACGATATCGCGAGCGCCATCATTGCCGCGCATGATGTGGAAGGCAAAGCCTTCACGCGCGAAGAGCTGATTGATCAGCTTGGTGTGCTGTTCCTGGCCGGGCATGAAACCAGCGCCAGCGCGCTAACCTGGGTTTTCTATTTGCTCGCGACGCAACCCGCTTTAGTCGCAAGGTTGCGTGCTGAAATTGATGAGATCGTCGGACCTGGCCCCATCCTGTT
>CAMCHA010000314.1 GCA_945874515.1 Asaia bogorensis | reverse complement strand
GACCAGGTCTTCGGCACTCGGCGGGGTGGAAAAAAGCATGGCGGCTCATGCGCGCCGAAGCGCCCCTTGGTCAAGCAGCGCTTCGGCGGGGGGTGTCTGAAGTTGATTTGATCGCATTTTCCGAGTCGCCAAGTGATTCCACTTGGCTTGAAAATGCTTAGTTTGGTCGCATTTTCCGAGTCGCCAAGTGAGTCCACTTGGCTTGAAAATGCTCAGCCTTCAATCACATTAGATCGCTGGCCGCCGATAATGGCCAGGAATTCGCGCCGCGTGCTGGCATCATCCCGGAAGGCGCCCAGCATGCGGCTGGTCACCATGGTGACCCCCGGCTTATGGACGCCGCGCGTGGTCATGCATTGATGCGCCGCTTCAATCACCACGGCCACGCCCTTCGGCTGCAGCACCTGTTCGATGGTATTCGCCACCTGTGCCGTCAGCTTTTCCTGGATTTGCAGCCGCTTGGCATAAACTTCCAAAACGCGCGCCAGCTTGCTGATGCCCACCACGCGGCCCTGCGGCAGGTAAGCGATATGCGCGCGGCCAATGATGGGCACCATGTGGTGTTCGCAATGGCTTTCCATGCGAATGTCGCGCAGGATCACCATTTCATCATAGCCATCGGTTTCTTCGAAGGACCGCGCGAGCAAATCCACCGGGTCTGTCTCATAGCCGGCAAAGAATTCCTCATAGGCGCGGGCAACGCGCGCGGGCGTGTCCACCAGGCCTTCACGGGTCGGGTCATCACCGGCCCAGCGCAGCAGGGTGCGCACCGCGGCTTCGGCTTCCGTGCGGGAGGGGCGCGGTTCCGAGGTGGCATTGGCAGTGGTGAGGCCAGTGGCAGGCATTTGAATATTCACGGTGATGGTCTTTCCCAAAGTCGAGGCAACGCCCAGTGGCAGGGGGCTTAAGGGCGCCTTCGAAGCAATATGTGGGCGATGTCCCGAAAATGGCAAGGATTTGCCCCCGCTTGGCGTAAGGGGCCGGCGCGGGTTAGTTTATCAGTCCAACAGCCAACATGAAGAAACCGCCATGCTTGATGCCATAAGCCCCCTGGCCGCCACCTCGACCGAGGCGAAGCTCTATGACGCGCTGATCATCGGCGCGGGTTTCGCCGGCATGTATCAGCTCCATTCCCTGCGCGACGGCCAAGGGCTTTCCGCCCATGTGCTGGAAGCGGGTGATGGCGTGGGCGGTACCTGGTATTGGAACCGCTACCCGGGCGCGCGGTGTGATTCCGAAAGCCATAGCTATTGCTATCATTTCTCGGATGAGCTGGTGCAGGGCTGGGAATGGTCGGAACGCTACCCGAGCCAGCCGGAGATTCTGCGCTATCTAAATTATGCTGCGGATAAGCTTGACCTGAAGCGCGACATTACCTTCGGCGCGCGCGTGGTGGCGGCCCGGTATGATGAGGCCGCCAATCTGTGGCGCGTGCGCACGGAACAGGGCGCGGAATATGCCGCGCGCTATTTGATCACGGCGGTGGGCTGCCTTTCTTCCGCCAATCTGCCGAAGATTGAAGGCATCTCGGATTTTAAGGGCAAATGGTATCATACTGGCGAATGGCCGCATGAAGGCGTGGATTTTGCTGGCAAGCGGGTTGGCGTGATTGGCACGGGTTCGACCGGCATTCAGGCCATTCCGGTGATTGCCGCCGCCGCCAAGCACCTGACCGTATTTCAGCGCACCGCGAATTATTCGATCCCCGCGCGCAATGCGCCGCTGACCGATGATTTCAAGAAATACGTGCGGGAGAATTTCGCCGAAATCCGCGATGTGATGCGATCCACCGTCAATGGCCATCCTTGGCGCATTGCGGATCGGTCTGTGTTTGATGTTTCCGATGAAGAACGGAATGAGATTTTCGAAAAAGCCTGGGAAAAGGGCGGGCTGCGGCTCCGTGCTGAATTCCGCGATGTGCTGACGAATGAGGAAGCGAATGAGATTGTCTCAGCCTTCCTGCAGAAAAAGATCGGCCAGATTGTGAAGGACCCTGCCAAGGCCGCGATCCTTGCTGATATTGATCACGGCTTCGGCACCAAGCGCCCGCCGATTGATACCGGGTATTTCGAAACCTATAACCGGGACAATGTGGCTTTGGTGAATTTGCGTGCCGAGCCGATTGAACGCATCACCGCCGCCGGCGTGAAGACCAGCAAGGGCGAATATCCTTTGGATATCATTGTCTTTGCGACGGGTTTTGATGCCATGACCGGGCCGTTGTTCAATTTGAACATCGCCGGGCGCGATGGCTTGGGCTTGCGTGATGTGTGGCGTGAAGGCCCGCGCAGCTATCTGGGGCTGCAAGTGGTGGGCTTCCCCAATCTGTTTACCGTGACGGGGCCTGGCAGCCCTTCAGTGCTAACCAATATGCCGGTGGCCATCGAACAGCATGTGGAATGGATCACCCGCTGCATCGCGGATATGCGCGCCGCTGGCCAGACGCGCATTGAAGCGAAGCCTGATGCGGTGGATGATTGGATGGTGCAGGTGCAGGAAGTGGCCGACCGCACGCTTTTCACAAAAACGCTGCATTCCTGGTATCTGGGCGCCAATGTACCGGGCAAGCCGCGCGTATTCATGCCCTATATCGGCGGCATGGCGAAGTATCGGCGGATTTGTGATGAGGTGGCGGAGAAGGGGTATGAGGGGTTTGTGTTGGGGGCGTGAAGCATTTTCAAGCCAAGTGGGAACACTTGGCGACTCGGAAAATGCGACCAAACAAAGTTTTAGTGTGTTGCCCGTGAGCAAATGCGAACGGGAAACGCACTAAACCGGTTCCAACCCCTTGGCGCGGAGCAGCTTCGCATCCGTGCCCTGCACCAAAAACGCCACAAAGGAGCGCGCGGCTTCGGGCTGCGCGGCCTCGGCAAAGATCGCCGCGGAGAAGGTCATCACCTCGCCAATTTCAGCGGGCAACGTGCCGATAATGTCAATGCCCGGCACGGTCATCAATTCGCTCACCTGCTGAATGGCCAGGGCCACTTCGCCACGCTTCAGCAATTCACCCGTAAAACCCTGCGGGATCACGGTAGCCTTGGCATTCACTTCCGCCGCAATGCCAAGCCGTTCGATCAGGCCGGCGAAGAACAGCCCGCTCGCCCCCGCGCGGGAATAGGCCAGCGATGGTGTCGCCAGCAGCGTCGCGCGGAAGGCCTCAGGCGTGCTGATATCGGGCCGCTTCGCGCCAGTCGCGACCGCGACACCAATGTGGGAAAGCGCCAAATCACGCCGGCTGCCTGGCGCGAAAACGCCCTTGGCGATGAAATCATCCACGGCCGCAGCAGTCAGGATCGCGATATCGCCCCGCGCACCATCAGCGATGCGCTGCGAAATGCTTTTGGTCGGGTCAAACACCATGGCTGGCGCGGGGTTGGTCTTGGCCCAAAGCGGCGCCAGCACGTCAAGTACGCCCTGCAAGGCCAAAGTGGACATGATGGAAAGCGGCTGGGCCATGGGGCGGGTTCCTTGCGAAGCGGTACGGCCCAGAATGGCGCTTGCAAAGCCGCGCGGCAATGTGGCCGGGCTTTGCCGTAAATTCGCCATGGCAATAGGTTCATCTCTCAGCCATGTCTAATACGGCTTCAGAAGGATGGAACTATGACACGGAAATTACGGTCCCTGGCCTTGACTGTCGGCTTGCTCACCATGGCATGCGCTGAAGTTGCACCGGCGCAAAGCCAAACCTCTCCAGCGCCCGAAGGCTGCGCGCAGCATCAGGCGCGCTTCCCTGCCTTGCTCGGCAAAGCGCCGGAAGAAGTGGGCGCCGCCCTGCAAGCCATGCCAGGGATCCGCACGGTCCGCATGGGTGGCCCGAATACGCCGATGACGCGCGATTACCGGATAGACCGTGCGTCCGTGCTGATTGAAAACGGCGTCGTGACG
>CAMCHA010000313.1 GCA_945874515.1 Asaia bogorensis | reverse complement strand
GCCATTGACGAAATTGATGTTGCCGAAAGCGTTCTGGGCCAGGCCTTCCGGCTTTCCGCGCAAGGCAAGGCAGCGCTGGTGGATGCGCGCTTATCGGGGGAAGTGTCGCTCACGCGGCTGGATGCGCCAGGCACAGCACAGCTTGAACTTGATCTCGCCCCCGCTGCGGATCGGCTATTTGCAAAGCTTGATCTTGCCGAGCCACCTGGGGGCGTGCTGGCCAGCGCGCTTGGCGCAGCTTCTGAACCGGCGCGGGTGATGCTCCGCCTCGAAGGCCCGGCCAGCGGTGCGGCGCTCACGGCCGAAGCGCAGCTTGGCAGTGTGGCCGAGGCTGCGCTTGCCGGCACCATCAGCGCTGATGCGCATGGCGCGGGTTTCGCGCGGCTTGCTGGCCATGTCGCGGCGGCGCCTTTGCTGCCGGTGCCGCTTGCTCCTGCGCTCAGCCGGCTTGATCTGACGCTCGATGCAACGCGCAACCGTGCCGGCGTGATCAGCTTCCGTGACGTCAAGGCGCGTGCGCCGCTTGGCGAGGTTACGCTTTCCGGCAGCCTTGATCCCAAGCGCGAGGAAGCTGCCTTGCAAGGCACTATCGCGCTCGGTGCCAGCCAAATGCTCGCGGCCTACCTGCCGGAGGAAGTTGCGTGGGAAAGTGCCACCGCGCGCTTTCAGGTGGATGGCAAGCTGGCGGCGCCTCGGGTCACGCTGGATGCGGCGCTTGCGGGATTTTCCAGCACCATCCCAGAGCTTGGCGCAGCCCTTGGCGCAACCCCGCGGCTTCAAGCGCGCGCCACGGCACCGACGCGGATTGATAGCCTGACGCTAACAGGTGATGGCGCGGAGCTCACCGCTTCGGGCGATGCCGGCGCAACGCTTGATCTTCGCTTCGGGCTGCGGCTTGCGGATCTGGCGCGGCTGGTGCCGGAATTTGCTGGCGCGCTCACTGCGGAAGGTCATCTGCGCGGCGCGCGGGATGATCCTTCAATCACCCTGCAGGCCCGCGGCGAAAGCATCACGCGCGGCACGGAAGTACTGACCGCGCCCAGTCTGGATTTACGGCTGGAAACGCCCTTGTCGCACCCGCGCGCCGAAGCGCAATTGCGCGCAAGCTATGCTGGGCTGCCGGTGACATTGGATTTACTCGGCGTACCGGAAGGTAACGCGCTGCGCGTGCAAAAACTTGAGGCATCCTTCGGCCCGGCGCGGCTTTCCGGCAGTGGCCTGCTTGATGTGCAAAAGCCGCTTTTCGATGGCGCGCTTTCGCTCACCATTCCTGATCTGGAACCCTTTTCCACCCTGCTTGGGCAGGAATTGACCGGGGCCTTGTCGCTTGAAGCGGAAGGGCGGAGCGCGAATGGCACGCAGCAGGTCAGCGCGAAGCTGAACGCACCAGAGATCACGCTGGATGGGCGCGTGCTTGCCTTGCAGATGGAGTTTGCCGGTGGGCTGGATGATCTGCGCACCAAGCTTGAAGCACGTTATGGCGAAGCAAAGCTTGAAGGTGTGGCGGCGCTCAGTGGTAGCGACGAAGCGCGCCTGCTCACCTTTGAAAGCCTGGCGCTGTCGCTCGGTGCGGAGCAGCTGAAGATCACTACCCCTGCTCGGATTGAATTGGCATCAGATGGGCGCATCAGCCTTGCGGAGACAAACCTAACCAGTAATCGCGGCGGCAGGCTCAAGCTTCAGGGTTTCTGGAGCGAGGCGGAGATTGCGCTGAATGCCACGCTCAGCGCCCTGCCAATCGCGCCCTTCGCGGCGCTGGTGGCGCCGGAAGCGAAATTGGCCGGCACGCTTTCGGGTCAGGCAACGGTTAAGGGAACTGCTGCGGAACCGCGCTTCGACATCCGGCTGGAAAGCCCTGCGATCACCAGCGCCGTGCAGGCGGCGCGCGGTGTGCCGCCTTTGCGCCTGGTCGCCTCCGCCACGGGCAATGGAGCGGGGGCGGAAATGCGTGCCTCGCTCAATGGCGGCACGGCGGTCCGGCTTGCCGCCACGGCGCGGATTGCGGCGCTCAGCGCTGAAGCGCCGCTATCCGGCAGCGTCACCGGCCAGGTTGATCTGGGCAGCCTTGCACAGCCACTACTTGCCGCCGGGGCGCAGCGTGTGGGTGGCATTGCCAATCTCAATCTGCGGCTGGAAGGCAGCCTGGCTGCGCCGCGCCTGGGCGGGCAGGCCAATATCGCCAATGGCAGCTTTCGCGATTTGCAGCATGGCATCTCATTGAATGAGATTACCGCCGCCATCAGCGCAGAAGGTCAGCAACTAAACCTGACACGCTTTGCAGCGCGCACCGCGGGCGGGGGCAGCCTTGCCGGTTCTGGCACGCTTGACCTTGGCAAGCCGCGCCTGCCTTATGATCTGCGCCTCAGGGCCGATGCGGCGCGCCCGATCAATTCAGATCTTGGCTTTGCAATACTTAATGGTGAGGTGCGCTTCGCGGGTGAGGCTTTGGGCGAAAGCCGACTTTCCGGAAAATTGCTAGTGCAGCGCGCGGAATTACGCATTCCGGACAGGCTGCCGCCCACCGTGCGGAGGCTGCCCGGGGTGCGTGAGGTAGGGCAGCGCCCACCGGGCGTCCCCGCTTTGGCATCACCGACACGAACACAAGCTGAAGCCACAAGCCTGCCACCGATCGCGCTTGATCTGACAATTGACGCACCGCGCGCGATTTTTCTGCGCGGGCGCGGGCTGGATGCGGAATTGGGCGGTGAGGTCAAGCTTGGCGGCACGCTTGATGCGCCGCATTTGGACGGTGGCTTCATGCTCCGCCGTGGTACGCTGGCGGTTCTGGATCGGCGGCTCAACCTTAGTCGCGCAAACATCACTTTCGGCGCCGGGGGGTTGATGCCCAATCTGGATGTCCTTGCCACGGCGCGGGCAGAGGAGGTGGATGTGAATGTCGCGGTGGAAGGCCCAGCGCGCGACCCGAAAATCAGCTTCACCTCCAACCCTGAATTACCGGCAGATGAGGTTCTGGCGCGGCTATTGTTCGGCCGGCGCGGCGGGGATCTTTCACCCTTCCAGATGCTGCAATTGGCCCAAGCGCTTGCCGGCGCCACGGGCCGCCCCCTGCCCGGATCTGGTGGGCTGATGGAACGCATCCGCCGCACCCTCGCACTTGATCGGCTTTCTATCGGCCAGGAAAAAGAAGGCGAACAACGCGCAGGGCAAGAACCGGGGTCAACGCTGGAAACCGGGCGCTATGTGGCGGATGGGGTGTTTCTTGGGCTGAAGCAAAGCGCCGATGGCGGGCCGCCACGCGTTGGCGTGCAGATTGACCTGATGCCAAGGCTTCGGCTGGAAGCGGAAAGCGGCGGCAATAGCCTGGCGGGGGATCGTGTGGGGATTGCGTTTGAATATGAGTATTGATGGCCGCGCCCCTGGCACTTGGCGCGCGGGGGTGCCAGATTACAACGTGATGACAGCTGCACGTGATGACAGGGTAACCGGGACATGATCCGCTACGAATTGCGTTGCGATCAGGCGCATGAATTCGATGGCTGGTTCAAGGATAGCGCGGCTTTCGACAAGCTGGCGGCAATCGGCCTTGTGGAATGCCCGCATTGTGGCCCGGCCAAGGTCGCCAAGCGCCTGATGGCGCCAGCTATTCCAAAGAAGGGCCGCCCGGCGCGCAATACCAAGCCCGAAGCGCAGCCCATGCCGGTGGCTGAAGCGCCCGCGCCGCCGCCATCCCCCCCGGCGCTGCCCGCCGCCACCCTGGCCGCCATGCCGGCGGAACTCCGTGCCATGCTGCGGCATATGCGCACCGAGGTAGAGAAGAATTGCGATTACGTCGGCGCTGATTTCGCTGACGAAGCGCGCAAGATCCACCATGGGGAGGCCGAAGCCCGCGGCATTTTTGGCGAAGCCACCGAAGATGAGGCTGAGGCGCTGCGCGAAGA
>CAMCHA010000312.1 GCA_945874515.1 Asaia bogorensis | reverse complement strand
AGTGTTCCAGGGGTTCTTCGCATTGGGAAAGGGCAGCAGATCGGTGGGCCCACCGCGGGCGAATTCATGCGTGGAGAGCTTACCCAGCAGCACCATGCCGGCCGCTTCCAGCTTGGCAGTGGTGGTGGCGTCCCCCTTCGCAACATTGTCAATCAGTAGCTTGGAATGCGCTGTAGTACGGACCCCCGCCACATCATAGATATCCTTGAGCGCATAAGGAATGCCATGCAGCGGCCCGCGCTTTTTGCCGGCCTTGATTTCGGCTTCTGCCGCCGCCGCCGCGCGGCGCGCGCGATCGGCGGTGAGGGTAATGAAGGCATTGAGCTTGGGGTCAAGCGCTGCAATCCGCGCGAGTGCAGCTTCCGTCAGCGCCACCGGGGAAAGCGTACCGGCGGCAATCGCGGCTGAGGCTTCGGTGAGGGAGGGGATCGGCCCGCTCATCTTGGACCTGCCGGCTGCGTCAAACCAAATGCCGGCTCAGTCGCCAAGGGCATGGGCTCATTGAGAAGCTTCCGCATCTCACACCAAGCGCGGAAGCCTTCCATCATGGCCGCGCGGCGTTCTGGCGGCACAATCACACCGGCGCGCGCCAGCGCCATATCGAATTCGGCTTCGGGATCGGATTCGGGCAAGGGGCACTCCGATGATTAAACGCTGAGTCAGCTGCCGCGAAGCGTCCCCCGCCCTCCCGCAAGCGTCAAGCACGAAAAAGGGCGCCGGCTTGCGACCGGCGCCCCTTCAATGCGTGATGGCTCAGAACCTCAGATCAGGTCGAAGCGATCCAGCATCATCACCTTGTTCCAGGCAGCCACGAAATCCTTCACGAATTTCGCCTGATTGTCGTCCTGCGCATAAACTTCGGACAGGGCGCGCAATTCGCTGTTGGAACCGAACACCAGGTCCACGCGCGTCGCGGTCCACTTCACATTGCCACTGGTGCGGTCACGGCCTTCGAACATGTCAGCCGAGTCAGAGACCGGCTTCCACACCGTGCCCATATCCAGCACATTGACGAAGAAATCATTCGTCAAGACGCCCGGACGCTTGGTGAAAACACCATGCTGCGCCTGTCCAACATTGGCATTCAGCGCACGCATGCCGCCGACAAGCGCGGTCATTTCCGGCGCGGTCAGCGTCAGCAACTGCGCCTTATCCACCAGCTGTTCCTCCGCCTTCACCTTGTAAGCAAGCTTACGGTAATTGCGAAAACCATCAGCTTCCGGCTCAAGCACCGAGAAGCTTTCCGTATCGGTCTGCGCTGCAGTCGCGTCCGTACGGCCCGGTGTGAAGGGCACTGTCACCGCATGGTCAGCAGCCTTGGCCGCTGCTTCAATGGCAGCGCAACCACCCAGCACGATCAGATCAGCCAGGGACACCTGCTTGCCACCCGTGGCCGAGCCATTGAAGGCCTTTTGCACGCCTTCCAGCGCCGCCAGCACCTTCGCAAGCTGGCCCGGCTGATTGGCTTCCCAATCCTTCTGGGGTGCCAAGCGAATGCGCGCGCCATTGGCGCCACCGCGACGGTCCGAACCACGATAGGTGGAAGCGGAAGCCCAAGCGGTTGCGACCAATTCGGAAACCGCCAAGCCTGTCGCCAGGATTTGCGCCTTCAGCGCCGTAATGTCATCAGCATCTACCAGCTTATGCGCAACTGCCGGCACCGGGTCCTGCCAGATCAGCTCTTCCTTCGGCACATCCGTACCAAGGTAGCGGACCTTCGGCCCCATATCGCGATGCGTCAGCTTGAACCAAGCACGCGCGAAGGCATCGGCCAATTGATCCGGGTTTTCCAGGAAGCGACGCGAAATCGGCCCATAGGCTGGGTCCAGCTTCATCGCCATATCCGCCGTGGTCATGATAGGCGCGTGGCGCTTGGTGGGGTCATGCGCATCAGGCACGGCATCAGCAAGCCCGCCATTGGCAGGGATCCACTGATGAGCACCAGCCGGGCTTTTGGTCAGCACCCAATCATGGTTCATCAGGTTCTCAAAATAGTTATTGTCCCACTTGGTTGGGTTGGTGGTCCAAGCACCTTCAATGCCGCTAGTGATGGCGTGCACGCCTAAACCGCTATGGAAGCTGCTGTTCCAGCCAAGGCCCATCTGTTCCAGCGGCGCGCCTTCCGGTTCCGGACCCACATGGCTTTCGGGGCCGGCGCCATGGCACTTACCGAAGGTATGGCCACCGGCCACCAGCGCCACGGTTTCTTCGTCATTCATCGCCATGCGGGCGAAGGTTTCACGAATATCGCGGCCCGAGGCGAGCGGGTCCGGCGTGCCATTTGGCCCCTGCGGATTGACGTAAATCAGGCCCATCTGCACGGCAGCCAGCGGGTTTTCCAGGATGCGGTCGCCAGTGTAGCGCTTGTCATCCAGCCAGACGTCTTCCGTGCCCCAATAGATATCCTGTTCCGGTTCCCAGATATCGGCGCGCCCACCGCCAAAGCCGAAGGGCTTCAGGCCCATGGATTCAATGGCGCAATTCCCAGTCAAGATGAACAAATCGGCCCAGGAAATCTTGTTGCCGTATTTCTGCTTCACCGGCCACAGCAGGCGGCGCGCCTTATCGAGGTTCGCGTTATCGGGCCAGGAATTTTCCGGCGCGAAGCGATGCGCGCCCGTGGAGGCGCCGCCACGGCCATCGGCAGTGCGATAGGTGCCGGCAGCATGCCAGGACATACGCACAAAGAAGGGCCCGTAATGCCCGTAATCCGCCGGCCACCAGGGCTGGGACACCGTCATCAGCGCAAAAATGTCATTCTTCAGCGCTTGCAGGTCGAGCTTCTTGAACGCTTCGGCGTAGCTGAAGTCCGCATCCATCGGGTTGGACTTGGCGGATTGCTGGCTCAAGATGCGCAGATTCAGCTGATTGGGCCACCAATCATTATTGGCCCGCGTGCTGAACCGCGCTGCGGTTGGCCTGCCATGCATCACCGGGCATTTGCCCATGCTTTGGTTCGTGTCCATGTCTCTCTCCGCTACTGGCTATGATCGAGGGCGAAACCCGCCCGGCTGATATGGCACCTGAGGCGGTCCTTCACAGACCCCGCTGGCACTCTGCTACTGTGACTAAGCCAGCCCCGGCAAGCTGTCCAACTCATAATTTTGAAGTTTTTAATTCACCCGATGGATCATCCATCAACCCAGGGTCTGGCCGCCATCCACCACAATGGTCTGCCCCGTGATCCAACCTGCCAAGGGCGATGCCAGGAACAGCGCCGCATTGGCGACTTCTTCCGGCGTGCCGTAGCGGCCGAAGGGGATGCTCGCCAGGATGCGCCCGTAAAGCGTGGGGTCGGTGGTCTTGCGTTCTTCCCACATGCCGCCCGGAAATTCGATGGAACCAGGTGCGATCGCGTTCACGCGAATGCCATCCTTGGCGAGGCCCGCGGCCTGAGATGCCGTATAATTGATCACCAGCGCCTTCACCGCCGCATAAGCCGGCGTGCGCACCGAAGGCCCAAGCCCGGAGATGGAGGTGGTGTTCACAATGCACCCCTTGGCCGCGCGCAGAAAAGACAGCGCGGCGCGGGAGGCACGGACAGTCGCCATCACATCCACATCCAGGCTTTTCTGCCAGCCTTCTTCCGTATCGGCCATGCCAAAGCCCGAGGCATTATTCACCAGCACATCCACGCCGCCGAGCGCAGCCGCCGCAGCGGCCACCCAGGCTTCGATTTGCGCCTGATTGGCGAGGTCCGCCGGCTGCGCATGGGCCTTGACGCCATGGGCAGCGATTTCGGCCCGCGTGGCTTCCAGCCCTGCGGCGCCGCGGGCACAGATGGAAACCGCGGCCCCGCCGGCGGCAAAGCCCAGCGCGATGGAACGCCCAATGCCGCGGCTGCCGCCCGCGACCAAAACCTTCTTGCCGGTGAAATCGAATGTCATGCTTTGTCTCCT
>CAMCHA010000311.1 GCA_945874515.1 Asaia bogorensis | reverse complement strand
GAGCTTCGCGAATTGCCGGGCACGATCCGCGCGCGGTTGATCTACGAACGCCATTGAAGCCAGGTGCAGCATGGCGCCGGTTTGTGGCGCCTTTGGCGGTTGTTGTTCTGGTGGCGCTTGCTTGGACCTTTGGGTTGCATCGGTATCTGACGTTGGAGGCGCTGGCGGCGCAGCGTGAGGCTTTGGCGGGTTTGGTGGCGGCGCGTCCGGTAGCGTCGGCCTTGGTGTATGTTGCGGCCTATATCGCTGTGGTGGCGTTTTCCCTGCCTGGTGGCGCGGTGATGACCTTGGCGGGTGGGTTATTGTTTGGCGCCTTTATCGGAGCAGGTTTGGCGGTGCTGGGGGCGACCATTGGGGCGGCGGTGCTGTTCTTATTGGCGCGGTCGGCTTTTGCGCCTTTTGTTGCGGGGCGTGCAGATGGGTTGCTTGGACCTTTGCGGGCGGGTTTGGCGCGTGATGGGTTCTTTTATTTGCTGAGTTTGCGTCTGGTGCCGGTGTTTCCGTTTTGGTTGTTGAATTTAGCGCCGGCTTTGCTTGGCATGGCTTTCACCCCTTATCTGGCCGCGACTTTCTTGGGCATTATTCCCGGTACCTTGGTTTTTGCCGGTATTGGTGCGGGCCTTGACGAGGTTTTTTTGTCTGGTGGTGTGCCCGATCTTGGTGTGATCTTTTCCCCTGGCGTTTTGCTTCCGTTGCTTGGCCTCGCGTCGCTTTCGTTATTTGGCGTGTGGTTCCGCCGCCGTAGATCGCGTTGATTTCGTCCTGGCGGGGTCCGGGGTAATACTATTACCCCGGCGGGGGCTCGGGGGCAGCGCCCCCGTTTTTTGAGGATTTTTTCAGTGCCAGACACAGACATCGCCATCATCGGCGCCGGTGCTGCCGGCCTTTCGGTCGCTGCGATTTCGGCGGCGCTCGGCTTTCGGGTGACGTTGATTGAGCGTGGTGAGATGGGTGGTGATTGCCTCAATACGGGTTGCGTGCCGTCCAAGGCGTTGCTGGCGGTGGCGCATTTGGCGGCTGAGGCCAGGCGAGCCCCGCGTTATGGTGTGGTGGTGCCGCCGCCTGTGATTGATTGGGCTTTGGTGCAGGCGCAAGTGAAGCGTGCGATTGGCACGATTGCCCCGCATGATTCTGAGGAGCGGTTTCGTGCCATGGGGGTGGAGGTGTTGCGCGCGGGCGCGCATTTCACCGGGCGGGATAGTTTGGATGTTGGTGGCCGGCGTTTGGTGTTTCGCCGTGCGGTGATTGCTGCGGGGTCGCGTGCGGTGGTGCCGCCGATCCCTGGGCTTGGGCAGGTGCCTTTCCTGACGCATGAGACGATTTTTGATTTGCCGGCTTGTCCTGAACATTTGTTGGTGTTGGGGGGTGGGCCGATCGGGTTGGAGATGGCTTTGGCGCATCGCCGGCTTGGGGCGCGGGTGACGGTGGTGGAGCAGTCGCGGATTGCGTCGCGGGAGGATGAGGAGTGTGTGGCGGTGCTGCGTGCAGCGCTGCTGGCTGAGGGTGTGGAACTGCGTGAGGGGGTTGGCCTGGCTGAGGTTGCGCCGGCGCCTGGCGGCCTGACGGCGCGGCTGGCCGATGGCACGCAGGTAAGCGCCAGCCATTTGCTGGTGGCGGTGGGGCGTGCCGCGCGGGTTGAGGGGCTTTGCTTGGAAGCAGCAGGGCTGGTTGGTTCGGCGCGTGGGGTTGCGACCAATCTGGCGCTGCGGGCCCGCGGTAATCGGCGCATTTGGGTGGCGGGGGATATTGCTGATCCGGTGGGGCTTGGGCCGCGTGCTTTTACGCATGTGGCGTCTCAGCATGCAGGAATTATTGCGCGTTCCATGCTGTTTCGCCTGCCGGTGCGCTTGGATTACGCGGCCTTGCCGCGGGTGACCTATACCGATCCGGAATTGGCGCAGATTGGCCTGACCGAGGCCGAGGCGCGGGCCGCGCACGGGGAGGTTCGTGTGCTCCGGCGCGGGCTTGGCGAGAATGATCGCTTGGTGGCGGAGGATCGGGCGGAGGGGTTGATCAAGCTGATTGCCTCCCCGCGCGGGCGGCTTTTGGGGGCTTCAGTGGTGGGGCCTCGGGCTGGGGATATGGCGGGGATGCTGGGGCTGATGATTGGGCGCCGGCTGCCGCTTTCGGCCTTGGCGGGGGTGGTTTTGCCGTATCCGACGGTGCAGGAGGCTGCGAAGCGTGCAGCGGGGGATTTTTATGCGCCGAAGCTGGCTTCCCCCCTGGTCAAGCGGCTTTTGGGGTTGTTGAAGCACCTGCCCTGAGATGGTTCCCCTGAGGGGCATTCCAGGCTAATTGACGTCAACTTAAAACGACACAGGTGTTCTATGGAACGCATCCTTACGGGGCGCTCGGCGCTCGTCACTGGTTCAACCTCGGGCATTGGGCTTGGCATTGCGCTGCTGCTGGCGGAATCCGGCGCCAGGGTGATGCTGAATGGGATGGGCAAGGCAGAAGATATTGCGGCGGCGCGCGCCAAGGTGGGGGCGGCGATGGGCGGCGGTGACGCGCCCTATTCGGCGGCGGATCTTTCGAAGCCTGCGGGCGTGCGCGCCATGGTGGCGGAAGCCGAAGCGGCGCTGGGGGGCGTTGATATCCTGGTGAATAATGCAGGCATCCAATTCGTGAGTCCGGTCGAGGATTTCCCGGAAGAAAAATGGGATGCGATTATCGCGATCAATATGTCGTCCAATTTCCACGCCATACGCGCGGCATTGCCGGGGATGAAGAAGCGCGGCTGGGGGCGGATCATCAATATCGCTTCCGCGCATGGGCTGGTGGCCAGCCCCTATAAGGTTGCTTATGTGGCGGCCAAGCATGGTGTGGTGGGCATGACCAAGGTGGTTGCCTTGGAAATCGCCGAGACGCCGATTACCTGCAATGCGATTTGTCCCGGCTTTGTAAGGACGCCGCTGGCTGAGGCGCAGGTGAAGCCGCTGGCCGATAAATTCAGCATTTCGGAAGAAGCGGCGCTGCGCGATCATCTGCTGGTGAAGCAGCCTTCGCGCCGCTGGATTGAGGTTGAGGATATCGCGCGCATGGCGCTTTATTTGTGCGGGCCGGGTTCGGGCGCGGTGAATGGCGCCGCACTTTCCATTGATGGCGGGTGGCTGGCTGCGTGATGGACGCGAGTAGCCGGGCAGGGAAGGGGCCTCAGAGCCAGCCGGAAGAATTGGCAGCGCCGGCGGTTGCCAAGCCGGTGGCGAAGAAGCGCCTTAGTCTTGCGCTGCAAGGCGGCGGCACGCATGGCGCCTTCACCTGGGGCGCCATGGAGCGCCTGCTGGAAGATGAGCGGATTGAGTTCGATGGTTTTTCCGGCACGTCCGCGGGCGCGATCAATGGCGCCATGGTGGTGGAAGGGCTGATCGAAGGCGGACCGGCGGGCGCGATTACGGCGCTGGATCGTTTCTGGCGCAGCATGGCCGCCAATATGGCGATGAGTCCCTTGCAGGCGCTGCCTTGGGAAAAGGCGATGTGGGGGCATGACCTTACCTGGTCCATCGCCTATCGCACCTTTGATACGCTGTCGCGCGTGCTTTCGCCCTATCAGATCAATCCCTTTCCGATCAATTACAATCCACTCCGCGATGCTTTGAACCAGAGCATTGATTTTGAGCGGCTGCGCGAAGAAACCAAGGCGCCACGGCTGTTTGTTTCCGCGACCAACGTGCGTACCGGCAAGCCGCGCGTCTTCACGCGGCGTGAGATTGATGCGGAGGTGCTATTGGCTTCCGCCTGCCTGCCGCAGGTTTTCAAGGCGGTGGAGATTGAAGGCGAACCCTATTGGGATGGCGGCTATCTTGGTAATCCGGCGCTATGGCCGCTATATGAACAGGGCGGGCCGCCCGATATCATGCTTATTCAATTGAACCCTCAGGCGCGCGAAGAAACGCCGACGAG
>CAMCHA010000310.1 GCA_945874515.1 Asaia bogorensis | reverse complement strand
AAGCCGAGAGCCCGTATTCCGCCGCGAGCGCATCAAGCGCCCGCCAAATATCCTCATGCCGCATGGGCTAGTTCCTCATTGTCCCGTGGGTCCGCGGGGGTCCCGACTCCAGATATGGTTCTGGTTTCTATGCAATATGTCCTAGGTCTTGTGTCAAAATTCAATAGGTCAGTTTTCCTTTTTTCTCTTGATCATGGCAATTTATACGGTTATTCTGCCTTTGTTCCACAACCATAAGGCGAGATTTCCCCCAATGATCGCAGCACAAAAGACCCATTACAGCCCCCGCTTTGCCTCAATCAGCCAGGCCGAGCCCTTCCATTCAGCCGAAGAAGCCTGGCTCTGGACCATGGCCGCACTGACGGCGCGGCGCGACGGTGCCCGCATTGTCGCCGGCAAGGGCGACAAGCAGCGCCCCTGCGAACCGGATGATGTGGTGAAGTGCCTGGACCGGCTTTACCGCCACCGCCGCATTGATCTGACCCATGCGCGCATTCTGCGCATTTGGGGCGAAAGGGGTGCCGCGCCGGACGCGCGCTACCCATCAGAAAATCATGATTGGCGCTTGTGGCGTGAGGCTTTAGACCGGCTAGAATGGCCTTTGCGTGCGAAGGGCATCGTCGCATGAAGCCACGCATTTCTCATACATATACTGAAGAATTTCCACAAACTATCTGGCTATTTTTCGGTGGCCGCGCGGATCAGGCCTGGCTTTACCCTTTGAAGCGCGGCTTTCGCCATTGCTTCGCCGCGCTCCATGATGCGCAAGGCTGGACCGTGCTGGACCCGCTTTCGGGCCGGCTGATCGTGGCACATCTGCCGCTTGACCCGGGCTTCGATCTGCCGGGCTTTTATCGGCGCGCAGGCTTTCACCTGCGCGGCCCCTTCACCCCCAGCCCCGCCGCACCGCGCCTGCTGCCGCCCATCTTCGGGCTGAGCTGCGTGGCGCTTTGCCGTGCCCTGCTGGGCGCCGATGCGCCGCGCGCCGTGACGCCTTTCGGGCTCTATCGCAGGTTGCAAAATCGCCCTGAAAATTTTTTAGGAAAAATGTCTTGACGTACGCCTGGCTTTAGGCTATCAGACTCACGCCAACGGGCGAAGTGCGCCTGAAGGTCTTCCTCTCTCGCTCCTCCCGAAACTTCCATGGGCCCGGCCTCTTCCACAAGAAGGCGCCGGGCTCATGGCGTTTTGGCGGGGCGCCAACCTTTTCCAGGAGAAGCGCGCATGGGTGGCCTCTTCAAAGCGCCAAAGCCGAAGATCAAACCCCCGCCAAGCAAAGTACCCGCATTGGTGGCTCCGGCTCCGGCAGCCTATGTGGCGCCGGTAAGCGTCATCAGCGCGCCACCGCCCTCCCCGGCGGCAGAGGCCACAGCATCAGCAGCACGCGTTGAAAATCGCGACCGCGCCACACGCGGCATGCCCGGCACCATCGCAACATCCGCACGCGGCCTACTCGGCAGCATGCCCGATTTCATCACCACCCGCCGTTCCTTACTCGGGGAATGAAGCGCATGACCCCGCATGATATCTTGGCGCGCTATGAAGCCGCCCTTGCCGCGCGGCAACGCCATGAAGGCATCTGGCGCGATTGCTACAACCACGTCCTGCCCCCCATTGGCAGCGGCGCCACATTGTTTGATGCAACAGCGGCAGACGCAGCGGAACAGCTTTCCGCATCCTTGCTCGCGGAACTCACGCCGCCTTGGTCGCGCTGGTTCGGCCTTGCCCCTGGCCGCCCGGCGCAAGACGCCAATGAACAGCAGGCCGCCGCCGTTTTGGAAGAAGCGGCTGAGATGCTGCAAACCCATTTCGATCGTTCAAACTTCCCGCTTGAAATGCACCAGGCCTTTCTTGACCTGGTGATCACCGGCACGGGCCTGATGCTGGTGGAAGAAGCCGCACCGGGCGAAGCTTCTGCACTGCGTTTCACCGCAATCCCCATGCAGGATGCAGTGCTGGAAGAAGGCCCATCTGGCCGGCTGGATACGGTGTTTCGCGCGCTTCGCATGAATGAAGCAGCACTTATCCAGCGCTTTCCAGGTAGCCTGCCGCCGCGCCGCAAGGGCGATAGCGTGGATGAAACAGCCCATCGCGTGATTGAAGCCATTTGGCCAGATCGCGCGGGTTATCGCTTCGCGGCTATCATGGCCGATGGTGATGCGCCGTCCGTGCTGGCTGAGGGCAGCTTCGCGGAAAATCCCTTCATTGCCTTTCGTTGGCTTAAGGCACCAGGCGAAAGCTATGGCCGCGGCCCAGTGGCGAAAGCGCTACCTGATATTCGTACCGCGAATAAGGTGGTGGAATTGGTCTTGGCCAATGCCTCCATCGCCGTCACCGGCATTTGGCAGGCAGAAGATGATGGCGTGCTGAACCCGGCCACGGTGCGGCTTGTGCCGGGTGCCATCATCCCGAAGGCGCCCGGGTCTTCCGGCCTCACGCCGCTTGCCGCACCTGGCAGCTTCGATGTTTCGCAGCTTGTACTGAATGATCTGCGCGCGCGCATCCGCACCGCCTTGCTGGCGGATAGGCTCGGCCCGCAGCGCGATCAGCGCATGACGGCCACCGAAGTGCTGGAACGCGCCGCCGAAACCTCACGGCTTTTGGGTGCCACTTACGGGCGACTGCAGGCGGAATTGCTGACACCGCTGATCGCGCGCTGCATTTCCATCCTGCGTCGGCGTGGCGATATCGCGCCATTGCTGCTGGATGGGCGCGAAGCGGTGCTGCGCTATCGCAGCCCGCTCGCACAAGTGCAGGGCCGCGCGGATGCCGCCAACGCACTGCTGTTTCTGGAAGCCTTACGCGGCCTTGGCCCGCAAGCGGTCGCTGAAATTAATATTCCCGCCACAACACGTTGGCTTTCACGCACCCTCGGCACCCCCGCCGAAATGCTCTCATCCCCCCATCAGGAGTAAGCACCATGCCCGAGGATCTGCTGGCCAATGCGCTTGGCGACCAGCCCAACCCATCAATGCGCCCCGAAGATGTACCAGAGAAATTCTGGGATCAGGAAGCGGGTCAATTGCGCGTGGACGCTTTGCTGAAATCCTACCGCGAATTGGAACGCCGCCTGTCACAGCGCATGGCACCGCCCAACGCTGATGCGCCGGAAGAAGAAGTGCAGCGCTTTCGTCGGAGCCTTGGCATTCCCGACAGCCCCGGTGAATACCAAATCACGCCCAAGCATGATCTTTGCTGCGCTGATGATGAAGTGAATAAGCGCCTGCATGAAGCCGGCTTCACGCCGGCCCAAGCACAGCTTGTCTATGATCTGGCAGCCGAACGCCTTTTGCCGATGATTGCCGAAGCGGCGGCACAGTTCGAAGCGGATCGCCAGGTGGAAAAACTGCGCGAACATTTCGGCGGAGAAGAACGCTTCCGCCGCGTTGCGCAACAGCTTTCCGCCTGGGGCCGCGCCAATTTGCCGGATGCGGTGTTTGAAGCGCTCTCCACTACCTCAGAAGGTGTCATGGCGCTTTACCGCATGATGGAAAAAGGCGAACCCGCTGTGACGCGCAAGGCTGATGCTGCGCCGGCTGCGGATGAGGCTGCGCTGCGCGAGATGATGCGCGACCCGCGTTACTGGCGCACGCGTGAACCCGAATTCGTCAAGCGAGTCACGGATGGCTTCCGCCGCATGGTGAATGGCTGATCCAGCTTCCGGTGGGGCTTGAGTCGAAAGTTACTCGCCCCGACCGAAGGGGGCGGGTGCGCGTAACCCCCGAACGCGTGCCCGCCCCACCCCATTGCCGCCGCAGAACCTTTTCTTAGAGGCGTGGCGTGCCCTCGCCTCACACCGGCCCATTGCGTCAACCGGCGCGGCGATTTCCTCCAACCCCAAATGAAAGACAGGTAACCGCATGTCCGGAACCATTGAAGCCGCTTTCGTCAAGCAATTCG
>CAMCHA010000309.1 GCA_945874515.1 Asaia bogorensis | reverse complement strand
CGCACCAAACAGGCCGAGAATTTCCGCAAACTTGTGCTGGCGATGAGCGAGGATATCCGCGTGCTGCTGATTAAGCTCGCGGATCGGCTGCATAATATGCGGACCATTTCGGGAATGCCGCAGCCGGAACGCCGCCGCAAGCAGGCGCGCGAAACACTGGAAATCTATGCCCCGCTGGCGGAGCGCATCGGCATGGATGCGCTGAAGACGGAGCTGGAGACCCTTTCCTTCCGCGAAATGAATGCGGAAGCCTGGCAGACCATCGCCGCGCGGCTGACCTATCTGCGCGGCCAGGGCGCCGATTTGATCGAGGAGATCGAGGCTGATTTGCGCCGTGTTTTCGCCGATGCTGGCGTGACGTTGGTGGATATTCAGGGGCGGGAGAAATCGCCCTATTCCATCTGGCTCAAGATGCAGAAGAAGAATGTCGCCTTCGAGCAATTATCCGACATCATGGCCTTTCGCATCATCGTGCCCGAAAAGGGTGATTGCTACGCGGCACTTGGTGCCATTCATTCCGCCTATCGTGTGGTGCCGGGCCGCTTCAAGGACTGGATTTCAACGCCGAAGACCAATGGCTATCAAAGCCTGCATACTGGTGTGACGGTGCCGGAACGGCGCAACGCCAAGATCGAAGTGCAAATCCGCACCAAGGAAATGCATGACATTGCAGAAAATGGTGTGGCCGCGCATTGGAGCTATAAGCAAGGGCCTGGATCTTCGCGTGACCAGAAGCGCTATCCTTGGGTGCGCGATCTGCTCGAAATCCTGGAAAATGCGGCAGAGCCGCAGGAGTTTCTGGAACACACCAAGCTTGAACTGCATCGTGATCGGGTTTTCTGCTTCACGCCCAAGGGCGATCTGATCGAATTGCCGCGCGGCGCCACGCCGGTTGATTTCGCCTATGAGGTGCATAGCCAGGTGGGCGACAGCACGGTTGGCGCCAAGGTGAATGGCAAGATCGTGCCTTTGCGCCATGTGCTGGAAAATGGCGATCAAGTGGAAATCATTACCGCGCGCGGCGGCACGCCCAATCCGGGGTGGGAGCGTTTTGTTGTCACGGGCAAGGCGCGCGCGCGCATCCGCCGTGTCACGCACGCACGCCAGCGCGCTGAACAGCGCGAAGAAGGGCGCAGCGCCATCGCCAAGGCGTTTCGCGCCGCGGGGCTCGATTTTTCGGAAAAGCTTGCGGAACCTGCGTTGAAGCCGCTGAAGCAGGCGGATTTTGAGGCGATGTGCGTGGCCGTTGCCACCGGCAACCTCTCGCCACGCGATGTGCTGAATGCGGCAGTGCCGGAATTGCGCGCGGCTGCCCGTGGGGCGGACCCACTGGCACTCGCACGGCCGCGCGGGCGACTTGGCGCTGGGCCGACGCTGATGCCAGGAAAGGCAGAACGCCCTTCGGCGGCCAAGCGCGATGCGGCGCTTGGGGTGCGGGGCCTTGTGACTGGCATGGCCGTCAGCTTCGCCGGCTGCTGCCATCCTCTACCTGGGGATCGGATTTTGGGCATTGTCACGACCGGGCGTGGTGTGACGATCCATCGGCAGGATTGCCACGGCTTAGAGGCCTTTGCCGCCACGCCGGAACGCTTCATTGATGTGGATTGGGATTATGATGGTGCAACCAAGGGCACCCATGTCGCGCGGGTTGAACTGGTCGCGGAAAATCGCCCGGATGCCTTGGCGGGTGTGACAACGGCCATCGCCCGGCAGGAAGGTGCGGTAAATTCTCTTCGCATCAGCAACCGTGCCGAGGATTGGTGCGAAGTGATAGTGGATGTGGAAGTGCGCGATATTTCCCACCTGACCGCGGTGCTGGCGGCGCTCCGCGCCTGTCCGGGCGTCACGCAGGTGGAACGCGGCAAAGGATAGGCCAGCGCATGATCATCGGCATCGGGTCGGATATTCTGGATATCCGGCGCATTGAACGCACCATTGAACGCCATGGGGACCGCTTTCTGGAGCGTATCTTCACAACGGCTGAACGTGCCAAGGCAGAAAAGCGCACGGAACGCATCCGCGCCGCCACCTATGCCAAGCGCTTTGCGGCGAAGGAAGCCGCTTCCAAGGCACTCGGCACCGGTTTTCGCGCTGGCGTGTTTTGGCGCGATCTGGGGGTGGTGAATTTGCCATCCGGCCAGCCCACTTTGCGTCTGACTGGTGGGGCCGCGGAACGGCTGAAGGCCATTACGCCGGCCGGGCATGGCGCGGTGATTGCGCTGACCATGACAGATGAGTTTCCCTATGCCCAAGCGATGGTGGTGATTACCGCCGTGCCGCTTCCTTGACAGGGCGCGCCGCGCCGCTATGCCCTGGATCTTCCCGGCAGTCTCGCCGGGGTTTTGTTGCGCCATTTGGGCGTTATCCTTGGAATTGACATGGCCTCGAAGAAATCCGGCGGTTGGCTGGAAAGTATCAAAACAATTGTCTATGCCGCCGCGATTGCGATCGGCATTCGTACCGTCGCATTTGAGCCCTTCAATATCCCATCCGGTTCCATGATCCCCTCATTGCAGGTTGGGGATTATCTTTTCGTGTCTAAATTCTCCTACGGCTATTCGCGCCATTCCATGCCCTTCAGCCCTAATCTTTTCGAAGGGCGGATTTTCGCCTCCCCACCCAAGCGGGGCGATGTGGCAGTATTCAAGCTGCCGCGCGATGGCAGCACGGATTATATCAAGCGCATCATTGGCCTGCCTGGTGATCGCGTGCAGATGCGCACCGGCATTCTGCATTTGAACGGCGCGCCGGTGCGCCGCGAATTGCTTGGCCCCTATACGGTGGAAGGTGATGGACCGCGCGTCACGGTGCGGCGCTTCCGCGAATTCCTGCCCGCAATTAATGGCGCACCAGGTGTGGCGCATGACATTCTGGAAGCATCCGATGATGCGCCCTTGGACAATACGCCGGAATTCCGCGTGCCGCCCGGGCATGTTTTCGCCATGGGCGATAATCGCGACAATAGCTTGGATAGCCGCGCCATGAACGCCGTTGGCTTCATCCCGATTGAAAACCTGGTCGGGCGCGCTGAGTTCATTTTCTTTTCGGTGGATGGTTCGGCTGCCTGGTGGCAGGTGTGGAATTGGCCCTTTGCCATTCGCTGGTCACGGCTATTCAGCGCTGTCAGGTGATACGCTTTTGCGATCAATGAGCGGAGAATTGGAAGAACGGTTGGGCCATCACTTCGCCAAACCTGAATTGCTGATCCGCGCGCTGACCCATAGCACCGATGCGGAAAGCCGCGGTGAGGGCCTGCTTTCCAATGAACGTTTGGAATTCGTGGGCGACCGCGTGCTTGGGCTTTGCATCGCCGAATGGCTGGCGGAACGCTTCCCTGAGGAGCGCGAGGGGGATTTGGCGAAGCGGCTTTCCATGCTGGTTTCCGCCGATACGCTATGCAAAATTTCTGAAGAACTAGGGCTTGGTGCTGATTTGCGCATGCCCGCGCGCTACCGCGCTACGGGGCTGATGGGGCCGCGCAATCTGCTTTCTGATGCTTTTGAAGCGGTACTGGGCGCGATTTATCTGGATGGCGGCATCGCACCCGCGCGCACTTTGGTCCGGCGCTGCTTTGCAGATCTGATTGAAGCGGATGCGCGCCCGCCGACCTCCGCCAAAAATCGCTTGCAGGAATGGACCCTTGGGCGCGGGCTTGGCTTGCCGGCCTATGGGCTGGTGCAATCCAGCGGCCCCGCCCATGCGCCGCGATTTGTGATAAGTGTGCTGGCAGCGGGGCGGGAAGCGCAGGGTGAGGGCGATAGCAAACGCGCCGCCGAACAAGCGGCGGCGGAGGCCTGGTTGAAGGTAGTGGAAACATGACAACGCGTTGCGGCCTGATTGCCATTCTGGGCGCGCCAAATGCCGGCAAATCCACGCTGGTGAACCGGCTTGCCGGCAGCAAG
>CAMCHA010000308.1 GCA_945874515.1 Asaia bogorensis | reverse complement strand
CATTGCCGCCGGCGGGCGCCCCGGCCCGCTTTTCGCCGAAGCCCGCAGCGCCGGGGAGAATGTCTTCGCGGCCTATGCCGCCATGGTGCAGGGCGAAGCCAAGGCCAAGCGCCGGCCCATACTGGCGGCCTGGTCACGCGGGTCTCGTGAACGGCTTGGCAATCTTTTGCGCGAGAATGGCGTGCGCGCCGAAGCGGCCGAGGATTGGAAAGCCGCGCGCGCGCTGCCGCCTGATGTTGTTGCCCTGGTGGTCATGGGGATTGAGCGCGGCTTCATCGCGGAAGGCATCGCGGTCACGGCTGAGCAGGATTTGCTGGGTGAACGCATCGCCCGCCCGCCGCGCCGGCGCCGCCGTGCCGATCAATTCATCGCGGACGCGACCGAAATTGCCGAGGGCGATTTGGTAGTGCATCAGGATCACGGCATTGGCCGCTATGAAGGTTTGGTGACCATCGAAGTATCGGGCGCGCCGCATGATTGCCTGAAGCTGATTTATGATGGCGGGGACAGGCTTTTTGTGCCTGTCGAGAATATCGAAATCCTCTCCCGCTTCGGGTCTGAGGGTACAGGCGTTGCTTTGGACAAGCTTGGCGGCGTTTCCTGGCAGAATCGCAAGGCCAAGGCTAAGTCACGCATTCGCGACATGGCCGCCGAGTTGATCCGCACCGCGGCCATGCGGCGCATGAAGGACGGCACTTTGGCAACGCCGCCTGAGGGGATGTGGGATGAGTTTTGTGCCCGCTTCCCCTTTGCCGAAACCGAGGATCAATCCCGCGCCATTGCTGATGTGCTGGAAGACCTTTCTGCCGGCCGGCCCATGGATCGGCTGATTTGCGGCGATGTTGGCTTTGGCAAGACGGAAATCGCTTTGCGCGCTGCCTTTGTGGTCGCGATGTCTGGCGCGCAGGTTGCCGTGGTGGTGCCGACCACGCTGCTCGCGCGCCAGCATCATCGCGTTTTCCAGAAGCGCTTTGAAGGTTTCCCGCTGCGCATTGCGCAACTCTCGCGCCTCGTGACGGCCAAGGATGCGGCGGAAGTGCGCGAAGGCATGAAGCGCGGCGATATCAATATCGTGATTGGCACCCATGCGCTTTTGGCGAAGGGCACTGAATTTGCCGATCTCGGCCTGCTGGTGGTGGATGAGGAACAGCATTTTGGTGTGCGCCATAAGGAAGCTTTGAAGGCGCTGAAATCCGATGTGCATGTGCTGACGCTGACCGCGACCCCCATTCCGCGCACGTTGCAATTGGCGCTGACGGGCGTGCGTGAGATGAGCGTGATCGCAACCCCGCCCGTGGACAGGCTTGCGGTGCGCACCTTCATCATGCCCTGGGATGCGGTGGTGCTGCGCGAAGCCATTCAACGCGAACGCTTCCGTGGCGGGCAGATTTTCTGCGTGGTGCCGCGCATTGAGGATATGGCGAAGCTTGCCGAACGCTTGGCGGAAATTGTGCCGGAAGCGCGCATGGTGCAGGCCCATGGCCGCTTGACGCCGACCGAACTTGAACGCGTCATGACCGAATTTGGCGATGGCAAGCATGATATTTTGCTGTCCACCAATATCGTTGAAAGCGGCTTGGATATGCCGGCGGTGAATACGCTGATCATCCACCGCGCGGATATGTTCGGCCTGGCGCAGCTTTATCAGCTGCGCGGGCGCGTTGGGCGCGGCAAGCAGCGTGGTTATGCGTATCTGACTTGGCCGGAAGCGCATCGGCTTTCGGCGGCGGCGGAAAAGCGGCTGGAAGTGATGCAGACGCTGGATAATCTGGGTGCCGGCTTCACCTTGGCGTCACATGATTTGGATATTCGCGGCGCGGGTAATCTGTTGGGTGAAGAACAATCCGGCCAAATCCGCGAAGTGGGGATCGAACTTTACCAGCAAATGTTGGAAGAAGCCGTTGCGGATATCAAAGCCGGGGCCGAGGGGCGCGAGAGTGAGCGGGATTGGACGCCGCAGATCAACCTTGGCCTGCCGGTGCTGATCCCTGAAAACTACGTGACCGACCTACCCGTGCGGCTTGGGCTTTATCGGCGCATCGGCGGCCTGGCCACGGATGGCGAGAATGACGCCATGGCGGCGGAATTGGCCGATCGGTTCGGCCCCTTGCCGGCGGAGGTTGAGAACCTGCTGCAAGTGGTCGCCATCAAGCGGCTCTGCCGGGATTCGGGGGTGGAAAAGCTGGATGCCGGCCCGAAGGGGCTGGTGCTGAGCTTCCGGGGGCAGAATTTCGCTAATCCTGGCGGGCTGATTACCTGGATCCAGGGGCAGAAGGGGGCGGTGAAGCTCCGCCCCGATGCCAAGCTGGCGCTGATCCGCGATATGGACCTGGCGGAGCGGGTGAAGCGGGCGCGGGATTTGCTGCGCGTGCTGGCGCGGCTGGCGGGGGAAGCAAAGCGCGTTTGATTTTCAGGGGCTCTCGGCGCTATCAGGGGTATTGATGGGCCTGTAGCTCAATGGTCAGAGCGGACCGCTCATAACGGTTTGGTTGCAGGTTCGAGTCCTGCCGGGCCCATTTTTGCCCGCTGCGCGGGCAAAAATCCCCCGGAGGGCCGCGGCCAAAGGCCGCGAAGTTGAACCCTCGCGCGGCACTGCCGCGCGAGTTACGGGATTTTGTGAAAACCTTTACGATCAGCTTGCGCCGCTCCGGGCGAAAAATCCCACGGAGGGAGGCACCCAACCCACCGAACTGCATCAATTTTCGAAAACATGGTCGGGGCGAGAGGATTCGAACCTCCGACCTCCTGTACCCAAAACAGGCGCGCTAGCCAGGCTGCGCCACGCCCCGAACGCGCGCAACCTATGAGGAGCCGCGCTGTGGGGCAAGCCTTATCGGCGGAATGCCCGAAATTTTGTCCGAGAGCACAGAAGGCGCCAGCAGTTTGCGCCCGCCGCTTACAACAACGACGTCTCCGCCAATTCAATCGCGCGGCCAAGGTCAACACTCAGCAGTCGCGACACGCCACGTTCCTGCATGGTCACGCCATAAAGCCGATGCATCCGCCCCATCGTCAGCGGGTGGTGCGTCACGATCAGGAAGCGCGTGCCGCTTTCAGCCGCCATGGCATCCAGCAAATCGCATAGCCGTTCCACATTCGCGTCATCCAAAGGCGCATCCACTTCGTCCAGCACGCAAACTGGTGCGGGGTTGCAGCGGAAGACCGCGAAAATCAGCGACAGCGCCGTCAGCGCCTGTTCGCCACCGGATAGCAACGACAGGGTGGAAAGCTTCTTGCCGGGTGGTTCGGCGTAAATCTCAAGCCCTGCTTCCAGCGGATCATCGGAACCAACAAGGGCCAGATGCGCGCGCCCGCCGCCAAACAGCCGCGTGAACAGGCTGCGGAATTCGATGTCCACCCGGTCAAAAACCTCACGCAGGCGCTCTCGGCCTTCGCGGTTCAAATGGCCGATGGAACCGCGCAGCTTGGCGATAGCATTCATCACCTCATCACGGTCATGCGTGATCTGCCCGATACGTTCTTCAATCTCCGCAATTTCGATATCCGCGCGCAGATTGACCGGGCCCATTTCATCGCGCTCACGCACCAGGCGTTCCACCTTGCGCCGCGCCTTGTCTTCCGCGATGTCGGAAAGTTCTTCAGGGGCAGGCGGCAATTCCGCGCCCTCACCAAGCCTTTCGGCGATGCGCACAGCAACGGCGGCTGAAGCGGTTTCGGCGGCTTCGGTGGCGGCTTGGGCGCGTACTTGTTCTTCACGCGCCAGGGCAAAGCCCGTGTCAGCGCTGCGCCGCGCCTGGCTGCCTTCACTTACGCGCCGTTCAGCGGCGGCAAGGGCGGCTGCGGCGGTTGCATGCGCCTCACTTACTTGTTCCAGCAGCCGCGCGGCTTCTGCACGCCGGAGTGCTGCCGCTTCCGGTGCGGCGGCCAGCGCCTCACGCTCGGC
>CAMCHA010000307.1 GCA_945874515.1 Asaia bogorensis | reverse complement strand
GCCATGACTGGCTGGGAACGCTTTACCGATAGCTTCTTCAATGCGCGCGTCATGGCGCAATATCTGCCCAAGATCATCGAAGGCTTTGGCCTGACGGTGATATTGGCGCTGTGCATTATTGTGTCCGGCTTGATCGCGGGCATTGGCCTGGCGGTGCTGCGCGCCATGGGTATTCGCCCGCTGAACTGGCTGATCATTTTCGTCGTGGATCTGTTCCGCGCGCTGCCGCCTTTGGTGATTATCGTGTTGTTGTTTTTTGGCCTGCCCAGTGCGGGGATGGAGCTTTCGGGCTTTGCTTCAACCTGGCTGGCGCTCTCCTTGGTGCTGATGGCGTTTTCGGAAGAAATCTTCTGGGCCGGCATTACCAGCGTGCCCAAGGGGCAATGGGAAGCAGCACGTTCCACTGGCTTGGGATTTGTGCAAACCCTTGGCCTTGTTGTGCTACCCCAGGCGATGCGCCTGACGATCCCCCCGCTCACCAACCGCACCATTGCCATTACCAAGGGCACGGCATTGGCATCCGTGGTGGCGGTATCTGATATTCTGGGGGCGGCGCATTCTGGCGTTTCACATTCCTTTAACCCATCGCCCCTGACACTCGGCGCCCTTGCCTATTTGGTGCTGTTCTTTCCAGTGGTGATTCTGGGGCGCTGGATTGAAACCCGCTTCGCCTGGAAGCGCTAAGTATGGAAGATTTTCTCTCCGCCTTCCTGAATTGGGACATTGTGAAGGAAGCATCCCCAATTTTATGGGAAGGCTTGCGTGCAACCTTGCTGCTTTCGGCCATGGTTGTGCCACTGGGGCTGGCGGGCGGCATTATTCTGGCCATTCTTTCCACCTTGCCATCCCCTTGGGTGCGCTGGCCGCTGCGCGCCTGGGTGGATACTTTCCGTGCCTTGCCGCCCTTGGTGCTGCTGATTTTCATCTTCGCCGGCCTGCCCTTTATTGGGCTGGAGGTCAGCGCCTGGGGCGCGGTCGCTATCGGCTTTTTCCTCAATACCGGGGCTTATTATGGGGAAGTGCTGCGTGCCGGGATTGAAAGCGTGCCGCGTGGTCAGCTGGAAGCCGCGCGCAGCACCGGGCTTTCCGCACCGCAAACCATGATGCATATCGTGCTGCCGCAAGCGGTGCGGAATGTGCTGCCGGATTTGATCTCTAACACGCTGGAAGTGGTGAAACTCACCTCCATCGCGTCAGTCGTCGCTTTGCCCGAATTGCTGTTCCAGGCGCGCCAGGCACAAAGCGTAACCTATAACGCCACCCCCATTGTGGCGGCGGCGGTGGTGTATTTCATTCTGCTCTGGCCCGTGGTGCGGTTATTGAGCCGGCTTGAAAACAAGCAATTGGCGGCGCGGCGCTGAATAGGCGCCCCTTACTTCACGGCATAGACATCATAGCAAGGCCCGCTTGGCGGGCGCTGACCCACACCCACCGCGATGATCTTGTTCATCCAAGCCAGATCAGCCGCGCCGGTTTCAAAGCGGATCAGGGTACGAAAATAAATCTCGGAGGGGTCAACCGCCTCGCCCACTGCAAGCTTCGCGAGTGCTGCCGGTGAGCCATGGCGAATGCCATTATAGGCCAGATAAACCATGCTGCCGGAGGCGGCGCGAATGGTCAGCCTGACATCAATCTGCGCCGTGCCATCCGAGTCCACCCGCAGCCAATCCGCGGCCGACCCTGGCATGATTTCGCCATTCAGCTTGGGGCCCACCACCGTGCCACCCGTCACCGGCACGATACGGAGTTCGCCATTGCGCGTCGCGCCGATCATTTGCGGGGTGCCGACGCCAAGCGTCATGCGGAACAGGTATTCGGTTTGCAGGGGCATTGGGGTCATGGGCGTTTCTCCTTCAAGGGGATGATGCCCCGACGGCGGCATCTGCGCCAGGGCGGCAGGCCTGCTACATCAGGAAAATCTCCAGAATCGAGTTGGAGTAAATTAATTCTACTATCGGTTGTTTTTTGAAAAATATCCCTACGAATTCTTGGTTTTTTATCTTGTTTTTCATTCATTTTGAAATTACTAATTCATCTTAACGTCAGCCTCCCGGAGCAGCTTGTGTTAAACTTGTTTTCACAAGTCAAAGCCCGCCTGCCCCTTCGGAGCAGCAAAAGCTCCTCGGCTTACGTATCATGATCACCTTCGCGCGCCTCCTGCTATCGCCGGGCCAATCAACCTTGCTTTCCGGCCTTTTTGAAACCGACTGGGATTACGGCAGGGCGATTCACTTTCTAGCTTCGTCGGCCATCCCGCAGCAGGAATCTCTTTCAATCAATACCGCAGCAGCCCCCGGCCTATTGGTGCAGCAGGGGGTGGTGAGTGCGGCTGATGTCGCCATTTCGGCGGATTGGGCCTTTCAGCTCCAGAATAGCGGCACCATCACCAATCGCCTTTTCATTGATCTGGCCGCGAACGGCCAGGTGACAGATGGGCGGCACGCCATTACGGGCAGTTCCTATGCGGATGAAATCGTCAATTCCGGCCGCATCGAAGGTTCGGTCAGCCTCGGCGCCGGCAATGATTTCTTGGATGGTCAGCTTGGCCTCATTCTTGGCGCGGCTGATGGCGCGGATGGCGACGACACCCTGCTTTCCGGCACCGCGGCGGAAACCTTGCTCGGCGGCGATGGTCAGGATTGGCTGGATGGTGGCGCTGGCGCCGATAGTCTTTCGGGTGGCGCGGGCGTGAACCGCATTTTCGCAGGTTCGGGAAATGACAGCCTTACCAGCGAAGATGGCGATGATGAACTGAATGGCGAAGCCGGCGATGATTGGCTGCAGAGTGATCGCGGCAATGACAGCCTCTTGGGCGGGGATGGCGCGGATACGCTGACCAGCGGCGATGGTGATGACACGCTGGCCGGCGGCGCCGGTGATGACCTGCTGGAAGCCGGGGACGACCAGGATCAGGCTTCAGGCGGCGATGGGAATGACACGATCACAGCCTGGGGTGGCGGTGACGGTCTTTTCGGCGATGCCGGTGATGATCTGCTTGAAGTGATCGGTGGCGCCTTTAGCCTTTTCGGAGGCGCGGGCGCCGATACGCTTTCCGTCTGGGAAGACTGGGTCGCCAATGATGTCCTGAATGGCGGCGACGGCGCCGATAGCCTGAATGCCGGCGCCGGCGATGACACGCTGATCGGCGGCGCTGGCGCGGATACGATGATCGGCGGCGCGGGTGATGATGTCATCCTGGCCGGCGGCACCAGCCTTCAGGATTTAATGAGTCTCTTTACCCTGTAGGGCAGACAAGCCCCGCTTCAGCGCTGCCGCCAATCCATTACAACGACGTTAAAAATATACTAGAAAATTGCCTACGAGTAAAAAAACCCAGGGTCGTTTAGGATTTATTAACTTTTCTGCTCTCAAATGAGAACGGTCGCAAAATGCGGTGAAATAACGGCGCGAAAAGGCTCCAGTATCATGATGAATAACAACCTTCTCGATACTTCTCACGATGGCCAGCTTAACCTCATTTTTGGCGCGCCGAATGGCGCGGTTGGAGACACCCCCCTGCTTGCCGGGTTTTCCGATACCATGTTGCAGATCCAAGCGGTGCTCACGCGGCTGGCGGATGGCGCCATCGATCCGGATCAGCGCAACGCCTACGAAGAACAATACATGCTTCTTGCCAATCAGAAGAGCGACTTCGTTCTCGATGCTATTCGTTACAGTGACCGGATTCCCCTCATTCTCCACGCGGCGGACGAATCCTCTGTCAACCAAACACTGCTTTACGGGGGTTTCGATACTGCCGGGCCAATACGTGCCCTTCTCACGCGGCTGGCGGATGGCGCGATCGATTCAAGTCAACGCACTACTTTTATAGAACAGTACAGCATTCTTGCCAATCAGGCGAGCGACTTCGTTCTCGATGCTATTCACAATCGCCGGTTTGACCTCATTTTCGA
>CAMCHA010000306.1 GCA_945874515.1 Asaia bogorensis | reverse complement strand
CGCTTGGCGTGATTGGCTATTGGCTGGTGCCAATCACCGAAGCGGCGGCACTTGGTTTCACGGCGCCCGTCATCCTCGCCGCGCTTGGTGCGCTATGGCTCAAGGAACAAGTCACCGTGCGGCGTTGGATTGCCGTGCTGTTCGGCTTTGCCGGCATGCTGGTGGTGGTGCGCCCGGGCGGAGAACTTTTCACCTGGTACGCTGCAATCCCTGTCGCCTCCGCACTGTCCTACGCCACCTATCAGGTGATGGCGCGACGCATTCGCAATGTGGCGAGTGCTGAAGACATCACAACGCAAGGCGCGCTGATGGGCGTTTTAATGCTTGCACCGGCCATGCTGGTGCTGTGGCGCAGCCCGGATTTGCTCACCTGGGGCCTGGTTGTGATCTACACATTTTTGCAGACGGCAGCTTTGCTTTTTCTGGCCGGCGCGGTGCGCCGGGCAGAGGTTTCGGCCCTCGCGCCCTGGCATTATGCGCGCATTGCCTTTGCACTTGCCTTGGATGCGGCGATGTTTGACCGCTGGCCAGGGCTTTGGGCGCTGGCGGGGTGTCTGTTGATTGCGGCGGGTGGGTTGGTGCTTGCCTGGCCCGCGCGCAAATCTACTCCCTGAGCAAAGCCCAAAAGCTTGGCGTCAGCGCCGCAGGCTGATCCCCATCAGCAAACACCGTGAAGCAATCATTTAAGAAGGCAACGAAGGCATCGGCATGCGCATGCCCGCCGCGCAGGGTCTGCACCATGCCCCAAGGATCGGCCGCGCCATCGGCGCGCGCGCGGAGCGACCCGGCATTATAGGCAATTGCCACCAAGGGCGGGTCGAAATGGGTGGGCAGTCTGCGCCGGATTGCTTGCGCGCGGATCATCGCCGCCCCGGCGCGGATGGAAGTGGCGGGGTCAAGCAAGAGCGCACGATCAATACTGGTATCGCCTAAAACCTCGCGCGCTGTTGCAATCAGCGTTTGCATCAAGCCGGGCGAGACACGATGCGGCGTTATAGCATCGCTGATAAAACCCGGTTCTTCACGGATCGCCCCGGCCCGCCCGCCGGATTCCGTACATGCAGTCGCAATCAGCAATTCCACCGGCACGCCGTAAGCGGCGGCGCAGGTTTCAAAAGCTGCGCGAAAATCGCGCCAGCAGCGCGTAGTGGTCTCGGGCCTGCCAGGGCTGCGTGGCGGGGCGACAAAACCCTCCACGCGAAGCCCTTCGGGGCTGAGGCGCCAGCGACGCTCCCCCTGCCCCACTGGCGGCGCGCTGCCCGCCATCAGGCGCTGCACATAGGGGTGCAGCATGGCGCGCCAATCCGGCGCAGCGGCAAGCCCCGCTTCAGGCGTTGCGGCACCGGTGATTGGATGCGGCGCGGCATCGGGAAAAAGCGCGCTCCAGCATTGCCGGCCGATAATGCCATCCGCAGCAAAACCTGGATGGCGCGCCTGCATGCGGCGCTGGAAATCCAGCACGGCGCGATGCGTGGTCGGGCCGAAAATGCCATCGGCGCTGCCCGCCAGCATGCCGGCGCGGATCAGCGCCTGTTGCACGGCGCGCACATCATCGCCGCGTTGGAGCGGCAGGCGGAGGCTGAGTTCTCGAGCGAGGGCCATGACAAATCCTCCTTGTTTCAGATACGACAATCAGTGATGCGAACGGCACGCAAAGCGACATCATTGGCCATGCGCTTCAGCGCCAGATCATCGGGGGCCAGCGCCAGGCCGCGACGCGCTTCGCCAAAAGCCTCCCGCACCGAGGCGCAGCGGGCCGCCTCAGACCCCGCCGAGGGGCGCGCGGCGGAAAGTGCGGCACGGCCTCGCAGCAAGGCGCCTTCTGCATCGGTAAGCGTCGCGGCCTCAGCAATCACTTCCCGCGCCGCAGGGGCGGCCATGGCAGGGGGAAGGTTTTCAATAGCACAAAGCCGTGCCTGGGTGCGTAGCTTTCGTGCGGGCAGCAGCACTTCTCCCGCGGCCTGTTCCGCCGCCTGGGCTGCGCTCGCGGCGCAGGCAAGCAAACCCGCTTCGCGCGCGCTGGCGCCAGGGCAAGCAGCACCCGGGGCGCGATCCGCAAAGGCAACGGCAAGGCAGGCTTGGGCGCGCATCAAATGCAGACGCTGGCAGGGTTCTCCCCGCCCCGGCGCGCAATCAGGCACTACGGGTTCATCGGCAATGGCGGCCATGGCACCCGCGGCGCTTTGCTTCTGCCAGCGTTCAAGCTGCGCTACCGGCGCATCCAGCGCGCTGCAGGCCGCAAGCACGAAAAGCATCATGGCGATCAGGCGGATCATGGCATCACCTCCGCCATCAGTTTTACCGGGTCAAGCTTTCTATCCCGCAAATGCCCAGTGAGCATGACCAGCGCTTCAAAGGCAGCGCGGGCTTCGGGCTGGTCCTGGCCCGCCTTGCCGGCGGCGTCCATCAGCTGGTTCACCTGGTCCACGCTTGGAAGCGCGCCGGGTGGCGGCGCCAGCGGCGCGAGTGCGGCGGCGATTTTTTCGGGTGTGGCATCGCGTGCGGAAAGATCAGCCAGCAAGGCGGCGCGGAATTCCTGTAAGCCCGCTTCAACTTCTGCCTGGCCGCCCGGAAAGCGCGCGGCATCGGCGCCATATTCGACCCAGAGCCGCAGCCCCGCATCATCATGGCTGATTTTGCCAAGCAAATCCGCGAAGAACCCAGGGCGCGCTTTCACATCATTGAAGGCTTGCGCGAAGATCGGGCTGGCTTCCATGCGAAGTTCTGCCGAGCTCGGCGTGATCAGCCCCGCATCAAAAAGCTGCGGCGCGAAGGGTGCTGACAGCACGCGCGCCCGCCAGCGCTGATATTCCGCTGCGCCAAAATGCCAGCCAAGCCCGATCACGGTAGCGATGGCGCCAATGGGGCCAAGCGCCGTGCCGGCTGGCAACAGGGAAGCCGCGACGCGCAGTAGGGGCGCCAAAGGTTGCGCGCCGATCAAGCCCGCCAGGGCATCGGTCGCGGTTTTTAGTTTGCCGTCAGCCTCCGGGCCGCTTTGCAGCCCGTCCAAAGAAGCCGCAGCGCGGCGCGCGCGGTCCAGCGCCGCCTCCGTGCCTTGCGGGATCAACCCCTTCGGCAAAAGCGGGCCGAATTCATCCAAAACAAGCCCAGCCACTTCAATATGCCGCGCCAGGCTGCCCTTTGTGGCTTCAATCCGGCCAGGCAGCGCCGCATCACGCGCCGCAGCTTCCGCCTTTTGCCGCAAGGCTTCCGCCTCAGCCGCCAGCGCGCCTGTGGCGCGTTCACGTTCGGCCAATTGTTCCGTGGCGCGGCGCGCGATTTGCGCATCCGCCCCGGTGCTGCGGGTGCCGAAATAAAAGCCAAAAACGCCGGTGACGATGCCATTCACATAGCCGGCAATGGCATCCGTGAGGCCAAGCGTCTTGGAAAACAGCAACAGCGGCAGGCCGATCACGCCGACAATCAGCGCCAGCAGGGCGCGCACCGTGCCTTCCGGCAAGGCAAGCGGCAGGTCACGCAGCCCGGCCAAGCGTTCCGGCCCGATAGCGGGATTGGCGACCAGCGCGAAGCTACGCGCCGCAAGCCACCACAGGAAAGCGGCAAAACCGATACCGACAAGGAAAATCATCATACCAATCAGGACTGGAAGACCAGTGGCGCCGGGGGCGGCAAAGGCGGCGAATAGCGCCTCTGGTCCCGGCAGGCCAAGCGCTACCGCCCCGCCGAGCACCCCCACCACTGCGGCGCCAGTCAACAGAATACGCAGCGGCAGCCGCATGATATGTAGTAATTCCAGCAAGATGCCGCGCCTGTCCGTAGCGCTTGCCGTGATCTCTGCTGGGGTGGAGGGGGTGGATGGGGGCATGGGCGGGACCTTGGCTGGGCCCGCTTTTATGGTATATTATTCCTATTTTGTCAAGGACATTCTTCTTTTGTTCCTTGATGGCGCACTACGCCTTCAACACCGCC
>CAMCHA010000305.1 GCA_945874515.1 Asaia bogorensis | reverse complement strand
GATGCGGCGGTGGAATTGGACAAGGCAGAAGCCGAAATCAGGCGCGCGCTGATGGCGGCGAAGGCCATGCCGCCCGCGCCGAGAACCTGAACAAAAAAATACCGGGAGAAGCTTTACATGATCAGCAAACGCGCCATCCTGGCCGGCGTGCCGGCCTTGCTCGCGACACCGCACATCGCGCGCGCCCAGGGCGCTTGGCCTAACGGGCCCATCCGCATCGTGGTGCCCTTTCCGCCGGGTGGTTCGACAGATGCCTTGGGTCGGCTGCTGCAACCCCATTTGCAAAGCGAACTTGGTGTGCCGATCATTGTGGAAAATCGCGGTGGCGCTTCAGGATCCCTCGGGACAGCGCAGGTCGCGCGCGCGGCACCCGATGGCAATACATGGCTGATCGTGTTCGACACGCATGCGGTCAATCCAGCACTCATCCCAAATATGGGCTTTGATACGGAGAAGGATCTGACCTCACTCCTGCTGTTCGGCACCGCGCCCATGGTGCTGACGGCGCATCGCACGCGCCCCTATCGCAGTTTTGCCGAAGTGGTGGCGGCGGCAACGGCGCGGCCTGATACCATCACCTACGGCACCATCGGCAATGGCAGCTTGGCGCATCTGACCATGGAGCTTATCCAGCGCGCCGGCGGCTTTAAGCTGGTGCACGTGCCCTATCGCGGTGGCGGGCCGCTCGCGGTGGCGGCGGCTTCCGGTGAGGTGGATTTGCCCGTCGCAACCAGGCCTGCGCTCGGCGTGCATATTGATGCCGGCACGCTTGTGCCCCTCGCGCAGACCAGCGCCACGCGCAGCGCCAATATTCCAGATGTGCCAAGCATGACGGAACTCGGCATCTCTGGCATTGATTCGCGCGCGTTTTGGGGTTTCCTGGGTCCCGCGCGCCTGCCGGATGCGATCAAGGCGCGCATGGAAGCAGCCATTCGCAAGGCTTTGGAAGTTCCAGAACTGCGCCAACGCATCCTGGGCCTTGGGATAGACTTAAACCCTCAGGGGGAAGCGGCCTTCATGCAATTTCTGTCGGCGCAGATCGCCACTTGGGGCAGGGTAGTCCGGGAGAACAATATCCGTCCGGATTGAACCCCGCCCTTATCGGCGGCGGCGTATCAACGCCGCCGAAACAGCCCGCCTGGGTCGCCCAGCGGGTTGCGCGGGTCAACATCATTATCGCGGTAGCCGCTGCCAGCACCACCCCTGCCGCTGCCACCAAGCGCGGCGGGCTTGGTCGGCAAATCATCGCCCGGCGGCAGAACCTTGCCACCTTTTCCAGCCATACCCGCTGCAGTAGCGGCGCCAGCGCCGGCCAACAATGTCCCGAGCAAGCCCCCAAGACCGCCACCGGCCTGCGGCTGCGCTCCACCGCCCGACATGGAGCCCATCAGCGCGCCCAGAACATCACCAAGGCCGCCCTGCTGCTGCCGTTGCTGCGGCTGCCCGCCCATCATGCCTGACAGAACGCTGCCCAGAACACCGCCGAGCCCGCCGCCCATATCGGCCTGCGATTGCGGCAAGCGTCCCTGCGGCGTCATGCCATTGATCACCGCGGGTAGAAGCTGCGCGAGAATACCAGCGAGGGCGCCGCCCGAAGCCGCGCCGCCGCCGAATTGCTGCGCCAGCCCGGCCAATTCATCGCGGCCATAGGCTTGCTCCAAGCGTTCAGGCGCCACAGGCATGTTTTCGCCATGGCCGACCCAGCTTTCCACTTCCTGGCCAAGCCCGCCCTGCTGCAACTTGCCAACCAGGGAAGCGAGGCCATCCGCCGAACCGCCCCCCATTATGGCACCCAGCAAGTCGCCAAGACCGCCGCCAGCGCTCTGGCCCGATTGATTGGTCATAGTTATCTCTCCGAAAATCCCATCAACATTAAGCTGTTTTTACTTTTCGTCAAAGTTTCTCGGCCTCGATCCTCCGACATCACAGCTTGACCTCAGCGCAAACTATTGATCCCATGCCCCCATAAACAAGCATCAAGGAAACCCCACCCATGCGCGCCTGGGCCGTTGTTGAAGCTGGCAAGCCCCTTCAGGAAATCACCATCCCGACGCCGGAGCCGACGGGCCAGCAGGTATTGCTCGAAATCACGCATGCGGGCGTCTGCCATTCCGATCTTCATATCTGGGAAGGTGGCTATGATCTGGGGTCGCGCGGCTACCTGAAGCTCTCCGATCGCGGCGTGAAGCTGCCGCTGGCCATGGGGCATGAAATTGTGGGGCGCGTGCTGAAATGGGGGCCGGATGCCAATGGCGCGGGCCTTAAGGTCGGCGACCACATGGTGGTTTTCCCCTGGGTCGGCTGCGGCACCTGCGAAGCCTGCCGCGCGGATGAGGATAATATGTGCCTCACCCCCAAAAGCCTCGGCGTTTATCAGCATGGTGGCTATGCGACGCATGTACTGGCGCCGGAACCGCGCCATCTGGTGCCGGTGGGTAACCTAGATCCTGCCTTGGCGGCGACCTATGCCTGTTCCGGCATTACGGTATTCAGCGCCATCAACAAGGTCATGCCCCTGCCGGCGGATGAACCCATTGTGCTGATCGGCGCTGGTGGGCTTGGGCTGAACGCGATTGCCGTGCTGAAGGCCATGGGCCATCGGCGGATCGTGGTGGTGGATGTCAGCCCCGCCAAGCTTGAAGTCGCCAAGCGGGAAGGGGCGAGTGATATCGTCCAGGGTGGCGATGCCGATACAGCCAAGCGGATCATGGAGGCCTGTGGCGGCCCGGTGCGCGCCATTATTGACCTGGTGAATGGGACCGAGACCGCGCGGAGCGCTTTTGATTCGCTCCGCAAGGGCGGCAAGCTGGTGCAAGTGGGGCTGTTTGGCGGCGAATTGGCGGTTCCGCTGCCCGTGATGCCGATGCGGGCGCTCACAATCCAGGGTTCATATGTGGGCAATGTCAAGGAGTTACGCGAATTGATGGGTATCGCGCAGAAGGGGGCCCTACCCGGTATCCCCATTACCCGCATGCCGCTCAATCAAGCCGACACAGCGCTTAATAGGTTGCGCGAAGGCAAGGTCACCGGCCGTATTGTCCTGACGGCGGAGGGTCTTTGAAAAAACACTAAACTAAAGGTTGCAATCAAACCCAGAATGTTCAATCCTGCGTTTCATGGATAACGGAAGCGCCCTCGTGCAAGACATCGCCCCGCTGCGAGACTTCGTCCGCGGCATGACCGCCCTAGCCGATGGGGGTGCGGATGAGGCCCGCTTCCTGAAGGAGGCACCGGACCTGCTGCGAAGTCTTGTGCTTTCCGACAATTGGCTGCCGCCGGAATACACGGCGCCGACGGATACCTTTCGGCAATTGCTGCTGCATTGCGACCCGCAGGAGCGGTTCTCGGTGGTGTGTTTCGTCTGGGGCCCAGGGCAGGAGACGCCAGTGCATAACCACACCGTCTGGGGCTTGGTCGGTGTGCATCAGGGCGAGGAGATTTCCACTGAAATGTGTGCGGACCCGAATGGCGGGCCGATGCGCCCGGGGCGGGTTGATCGCGTCAAGCGCGGAGAGGTGGTTGTGTTAAGCAATGATAGCTACGACACGCATCGCGTCGAAAATGCGGTGGAAGGTCGCACCAGCATCAGCATCCATGTCTATGGTGCCAATATCGGCGCGGTAAAGCGCGCGATTTTCAATGCCGAGACAAGCCAGCCCGAATATTTCATCTCGGGCTATGACAATAGAACCGTCCCCAATCTCTGGGATTTGAGTCGCGCGGCCATTTGAACTGCGCCTCTTGCGTGCTGGCGCGTGAGGCGTGATGCTTCCTGCCATCAAGCAGGGATAACCTACCATGGCTGACAGCATTCCCGTTCTGGACCTTGCACCTTTGCGTGCGGGCGCACCCGGGGCTCTCGACAAACTCGGCGAAGAACTCCGCCACGCCTTCACCGAGGTGGGCTTTTACTTCGTACGCAATCACGGCATCCCGGAGGCATTGCTCGATCAAAC
>CAMCHA010000304.1 GCA_945874515.1 Asaia bogorensis | reverse complement strand
CAAGGTGCAGCGCGACGTGACCGAGGATGAATTGGCCCGCGCCAAGGCGCAGCTGCGCGCTTCCTTGCTCATGTCACTGGAATCCACCGGCAGCCGCTGTGAACAGCTTGCGCGGCAATTGCAGGTCCATGGTCGCGTGATCCCGATTGCGGAAACCAAGCAGCGCATCGCCTCGGTGACGGTTGAACAAGTGCAGCAGGCCGCCGCACGCGCCTTCCGCCAACGCCCGACACTGGCGGTGATGGGGCCATCCGGGCAGGTGCCGTCGGTTGCTGCGATCATGGAGAAGCTTGCGGCATGAACCGGCTGGATGCGCTTGCTGGGCTGCTCAAGGCCGCCCGCGCAGCCGGGGCGGATGCGGCGGATGCGTTGCTGGTTGCCTCAACCTCGCTTTCCGTGGATCGGCGCCTGGGGGCGATTGAAAAGCTGGAACGCTCCGAAAGCCTCGATCTTGGCTTGCGGGTGTTTATCGGCAAGCGCCAGGCGATTGTCGCTTCCACGGAACCGGACCCGAAGGGTTTTGCCGCTTTGGCGGAACGCGCGGTGGCGATGGCACGCGTGGTGCCGGAAGACCCCTTTGCTGGCCTGCCGGAGGCCGTTGCCATTCCTGCCCGCGCGCTTGATCTGGAAGACCCAACCGAGCCCACTGCCGAAGCCCTGCTGGCGCGCGCCGCGCTGGCGGAAGAAGCGGCGATGGCGGTGAAGGGCATCACCAATAGTGAAGGCGCAGGCGCTGGCTGGGGGCGGACCGAGATTGCTCTGGTTTCGTCCAATGGTTTCGCCGGGCGATATGCGCGCACATCGCATGGTATTTCCGCGACCGCTGTCGCCGGCGAAGGCACGGGGATGGAGCGGGATTATGATTATTGGCAATCGGTCTATCTGGCTGATCTGCCGGACCCCGCCTTGGTTGGGCGCGTGGCGGCGGAAAAGGCGGTACGCCGCCTGAACCCGGTGCGCGCCAAGACCGCGCGTATTCCGGTGGTGCTGGACCCGCGTGTTTCGGGTTCCATCCTTGGGCATCTGATGGGCGCCATTAACGGTGCGGCGGTGGCGCGGGGCACGTCTTTCCTGAAGGATTCCATGGGCGAACAGATTCTGCCCAAGAGTCTGACGGTGCATGACGACCCAACCCGCCCGCGCGGTCTGCGTTCCCGCCCCTTTGATGGGGAGGGCATGCCGGGTGAGGCCCGCGCCATTGTCCAGGACGGCGTGCTGACCAGTTGGATCATGGATTGGCGCAGCGCCCGGCAATTGGGGCTGGCTTCCACCGGCCATGCCAGCCGCGGCACCGGCGGCCCGCCCGGCCCGGCGCCGAGCAATCTGTGGCTATCCCCCGGCACGCTGAGCCCGGCTGAGCTCATGGCCGATATCAAGGAAGGGCTTTACGTCACGGAATTGATCGGCATGGGCGTGAATGGCGTGACGGGCGATTACAGCCGCGGCGCGGCGGGCTTCATGATCCGGGACGGGGTGCTGGCAGAAGCGGTGAGTGAAATCACCATCGCGGGCAATCTGAAGCAGATCTTCCTGAACCTGACCGCTGCCAATGATCTGGTGTTCCGGCGCGGGACGGATTGCCCGACCCTTCGGATTGAGGGGCTGACCCTGGCGGGGGCGTGAGCATTTTCAAGCCAAGTGGCTTCACTTGGCGGCTCGGAAAATGCGATCAAACAGAGGTTTGGCGCGCCACCGCTTGCGTCCTACCCCGTGCCTGGGTTACGCAAAACTGTAAGAAAGGCGCCCCGCATGGATCGGCCATTGGCTGAAATCTCTGTCGCTGAATTGATGGCTGCAGCGCGGCAGCTCCGCCACGCGTCGGCGCTTGTGGTGGGCGATGCCATGCTGGACCGCTATGTTTATGGCCGGGCGCAGCGCATTAGCCCGGAAGCGCCGGTGCCGGTGCTGACCGTGGAACGCGAAATCGCCATGCCGGGCGGTGCCGGCAATGTGGTGCGCAACCTGACCGCGCTTGGTGCCGCCGTGGCCTTTGTTTCCGTGGTCGGCGATGACCAGGCCGGCAGTGACCTGACCGGGCTGATCGGCGGGCAGCCGGGGGTTGAGCCCTGGTTGCTGGTCCAAAGTGGGCGCGCCACCACGACGAAAACGCGCTTTCTGGCCAATGGCCAGCACATGCTGCGTGCGGATCATGAAGAAGTGGGGCCCATCCAGCAGCGGCTTGCGGATAGGCTGGTGCGGATTGCGGGCGATGCTGCTGCCGCCACCACGGTGATGGTGCTGTCAGATTACGGCAAGGGCGTGCTGGTGGGCGATACGGCCGCGCGGCTGATCCAGGCAGCGCGGTCCGCCGGGCGGCGCGTGGTGGTGGACCCCAAGGGGCGCGATTACAGCCGCTATGCCGGGGCTGATTTGGTGACACCGAACCGGGCGGAGTTGGCGGAAGCCACCGGCATGCCGGTGGACACGGAAGAAGATATCGTCGCTGCCTTGCGGGCGCTGCGCGACGCGCATGGCTTTGGCGCGGTACTGGTGACGCGCAGCGAAGACGGCATGACCCTGCTTGATGGCGACAAGCTGCATCATTTCCCGGCGGAAGCCGCCGAAGTGCAGGATGTATCTGGCGCGGGCGATACGGTGGTGGCCACCATCGCTGCCGGGCTTGGCGCCAAGCTGCCGCTGGCCGTTGCCGTGCGCTTGGCGAATATCGCCGCCGGCATTGCGGTGGGTAAGGTTGGCACGGCTGTCACGCGGGAAGAGGAAATTCTTGAAGCGCTCGGCCCCGAAAGGGGTGCCTTGCGCAAGGTGATGTCTCGTTCTGCCGCCCTGGAACAGGTTGAGCGCTGGCGCCGACGCGGCTGGCGCGTGGGCTTCACGAATGGCTGCTTTGATCTGTTGCACCCTGGGCATGTGCATTTGTTGGAACAATCGCGGTCCTGGTGTGACCGCCTGGTGGTTGGCCTGAACAGTGATGACAGTGTGAAGCGCTTGAAGGGCCCGGCTCGGCCCATTCAGAATGAAGCCGCGCGCGCAGCCGTATTGGCTTCCTTGGCGACGGTGGATTGCGTCACGGTCTTTGATGAGGAAACGCCGCTGGAATTGATCCGGCTGTTTCAGCCCGAAGTACTGGTGAAGGGCGCCGACTACACGGTGGAAACCGTGGTAGGGGCCGAGATTGTGCAGGGCTATGGCGGGCAGGTGAAGCTTGCCCAATTGCTGCCAGGCAATAGCACCACCGCGACCGTTGCGCGGATGAAAGGCTGAGCATTTTCAAGCCAAGTGGAAGCACTTGGCGGCTCGGAAAATGCGATCAGATGTACGCGCATTTTCAAGCCAAGTGGAAGCACTTGGCGGCTCGGAAAATGCGATCAGATGTACGCGCATTTTCAAGCCAAGTGGCATCACTTGGCGGCTCGGAAAATGCGATCAGATGTACGCGCATTTTCAAGCCAAGTGGCATCACTTGGCGGCTCGGAAAATGCGATCAAAAACGCCCCTCTATTCAAGTTTGAGCGCGGCATTCACCTCCCGCGCGGATTCCGGGTCTTGCAGGGCAGCCAGGCGGCCGGCGGCCAGCACGGCGAAGCGGTGCAATAACGCGCGGCGGCGGGGCGGAGACAGACGCATATAGGGTGCTTCACGAATCACGGCCACTTCCAGACGATCCGTCACCAATAGCCCGACATCTTCCGGCAAGACCTCTCGCGGGAAATCCGTGTCCACGGCGAAATAGAGCTGGTCGCACCAATCCCGATAATCCTGCCATTTTTCGTCCGAGAGGAAATCCTCGGCGGTGGATTTCACTTCTATGGCGATGAAGCTGCCGTTATCGGTCAGCGCGATGATATCGGGCCGGCGGCTATCGGGCAGCGGCATTTGCGCCACCGGCGCCCAGCCGGCCAGCGCGCAATGGCGCATGGCGGCGCGCACGATGCGATTTGCCCGAAGGGCGGCGGTGATCTTGTCCATGAGGGAAGCTTTCCGTCCCGGCGCGGGCGGCGT
>CAMCHA010000303.1 GCA_945874515.1 Asaia bogorensis | reverse complement strand
CAGCCCATCCGGCACGGCATCGGGCGCCTCCATCACGGCAAAGGGGCTATCCAGCCCGAAAGCCGCGAAAAGCCTGCGCGCATCGGCCTCATCCGGTTGGGCGGGGATGGCGTGGCTGATGGGCGGGGCAGGGGCCTCGGCCCGCGGGGCGCGCCAGTCAAAAAAAGCGCGGATCACATCGGCGCAGGATTCCGGGGTGCGGAAGGCGGGAATGCCGGCTTCGCCCAAAAGCCGCAGCGAGGCATCGGCCTGTGGCACCAAAAAGGCCGCGATGGGCTTGCCAAGCCCGGTCTTCACCGCGCCAGTAATGCCTGCCACCGCATCATGCGGGCGGAATTGTGCGGAAGACCCCACCACGGAAAGCACCATATCCGTGCCTGCATCGGCCGAAAGCGCTGTCAACGCCGCTTCCACCTTATCGGCCCGCGTGCCGGCCAAAGTCACGTCAATCATCCGCCCATGATGCGGCAGGCCGGCGGCTTCCAGCCCGGCTACGGCAGCGGCATCGGGCGGGCAGGTTTCAATGCCGACGACGCCCAAAGCATCCACCGCCATGGCACCGCCGCCACCCGTGGTGGTCATGACCGAAATGGTGCGGCGCGGATTGGCCAAGGGCTTGCGACCAATGAACAAGGCGGGTGCTTCCAGCAGCGCTTCAATCATGGTGACGCGCGCAATGCCATTGGCGCGGAAGAAGGCATCCGCCGCCGCATCAGACCCCGCCAGAGCGCCCGTATGGCTGCCCGCCAATTCCGCGCCGAAGCTGGAACGGCCTAGCTTGAAGGCAATGATGGGCTTGCCCAGCGCATGGGCGCGGCGCGCGGCGGCGGCGAGTTTTTCGGGCGCGCGAATCGCCTCCAGAAACAGCAGCACCGCATCCACGCCCGGGTCTTCCACCAGCATGCCGGCGATTTCACTCGCGGTCAGATCAGCCTCATTGCCGGTGCCGATCAGATGGGAAAAGCCGATACCGCGCGGCGCACCGCGCGCCATGATCGCACCCATCATGGAACCGGATTGCGAAACCAGCGCGATGCGCCCGGCGGGCAGGCTATCTGCTTCCAGCGCGGCATTCACGGAACAGGCGGTACGTGCATTGAGGTTGATGAGGCCCATGGAATTGGGGCCGAGTAGCCGTACACCTGCGGCTTTCGCGGTGGCCAGAAGCCTTTCCTGCAAGGCGCGGCCTTCGTCACCGGCTTCGGCAAAGCCATCGGCCAGAATGGCGGCCACCGGAATGCGCTTTTCCGCCACCGCCGCAATCTGACCTTCCACATGCTGCGTGCCGAGCAGCAGATAGGCCAGATCAATCTCCCCCGGCACATCCGCCAGCCGCGCATAGGCGCGTTCGCCAAGGATCGTGTCAGCACTTGGATTGATCGGGAAAAGATCACCCGTAAAGCCGTGCTTGCGCAAATAAACCTGCGCGCGCGCAGTCAGCCGCTTCGGGTCTGAAGACCCGCCAATAAGCGCAATGCGGCGCGGGTTGAGCAGGGCAGAGGCAAGGCGGTCCATGAGGCTATTCCGTCAATTTGAAAGGGGCGTAACACAGCCCTCAGGGGGTGTTTCAGGCCGCGTGATATGCAGCGCCATGAAGGCGATTTCCTGCGTGGTCTCCGGCAGGGTTTTCAGATCATGATCATGCAAAGAAACGCGCCCCGCCTTTATACGCTCACGCACCGCATGGCGCGCCAGCAATTCCCGTGTCGGGCGCAGCAGCACAGCGCGTTCCCCTTCCGGCACGCCATCCAACCCGCTAAAGAAAACCACCGCAGCGGGACGCGACCAGACAAGCCGCGCCGGCAATGGCCCAAGATGGCGCGCATTGGGCGCGAAGGCACATGCCGCCGCGGCATCAATCGCTTCCAAAGCCCCGCTTGGTGGCAAACGCTGCGCCGCCGCCAGAAGCTCTGGCGCCGTGGCGGCTGCGCGCCCTGATCCCAGGACGAGCAGCGCCAGCGCGGCAGTGATGAAGGGCTTCAGACCGGGTCCCAGCAGAAGACATCGCCGGAACGCTCAAGCGCCGAAAAGGCAGGCTTCAGCGCCGGCAGCGCATATTCTTCGATCATTTCCGGGGTCCAGCCTTCGCCGCGATGAATGCCGCGGATGGGGCGGGATTGGCTATAGATAAAAATCTCATTCATGCGGGGCGAGAAGATTTGCCCCGTGACATCCTTCGCCGCGTCAGACGCCAGGAACACCGCAAGCGGCGCGTTCTTATCCGGCGTCATCCGCATGATGCGTTCCACGCGGCGCTTTTGTTCCGGTGTTTCGGCGGGGATCGAGCCTGTCATACGGCTCCAGGCGAAGGGGGCGATGCAATTGGACCGCACGCCAAACCGAGCCATATCCAGCGCGATGGATTTGGACAAAGCCACAATGCCAAGCTTGGCCGCCGAGTAATTCGCCTGGCCGAAATTGCCAATCAGGCCCGAGGTTGACGACATATGCACATAAGAACCCGATTGCTGCGCACGATAATGCGTGGCCGCCGCGCGGGAGACATAGAAGGACCCGGAAAGATGCACAGCGATCACCGAATCCCATTCTTCCGGCGTCATGCGATGAAAAATCTGGTCGCGCAGAATGCCCGCGTTATTCACCACGATATCAATGCGCCCGAAATGATCCATCGCGGATTGCACGATTTTCTGTGCGCTGACCCATGTGGCCACGCTATCGGTGCAGATTTCTGATGTGCCGCCATTTTGGGCAATGATTGCCTTGGTTTGTTGCGCCGGCGTCGCATCCAGGCCTTCACCTGACAGCGATGCACCCACATCATTGATGATCACCTTCGCACCCTGGCCCGCCATCATAATGGCGATTTCCCGGCCAATTCCGTTACCGGCGCCGGTAACGATGGCAACCTTACCTTCAAGCATATTTGGCATGTGGCATTCCTTCTGCTTCTAGAATGGCCGGAGACTAGCCCCGTCATTCCGGGGCGTGAAGCCGGGTTGCTGGTTTGGGCGCCGGCGCCTAGATGGAGTTCGTAACACAGGGGGCGGATGTGGCGTTGGTATCGCTACAGGGCGTGGGCAAGACTTTTTCGGGCCGAACAGGCGCCTGGGAAGCTGTGCGCGACTTCAGCCTTGACCTGGCAGAGGGCGAGTTCTTCTGCCTGCTTGGCACCTCCGGCTGCGGCAAGACCACGGTCTTGAACATGGTGGCCGGGTTTGAAGCCCCCACGGCTGGCAGCATTCTGCTGGATGGCGCGCCGGTAGAACGCCCGGGTGCAGATCGCGGCGTGGTGTTTCAAGGCCATGACAGCCTTTATGAATGGCTGACCGCGCTCGACAATATCGGCTTCGGGCTGCGCCTGCGTGGCCTTGGCCGGGCAGAACGGCGGGAGAAGGCCGAGCATTTCCTCCGCATGGTTGGTCTGACCGGGCAGGGGGCGAAGCACCCTTCGGAACTATCTGGCGGGATGAAGCAGCGCATTCAGATTGCGCGCGCTTTGGCGAATGATCCGCGCATGCTGCTGATGGATGAACCCTTTGGCGCGCTGGATGCCATGACGCGTGCTGTGTTGCAGGGTGAGCTCAGCCGGATTTGGGCGGAGACCAAAAAAACCGTGCTGTTCATTACGCATGATATTGAAGAAGCCTGCGCGCTGGCGACCCGTGTTGGCGTGATGCGGCGCGGGCCTGGCGGCACACTCAAGGCCATTGTGCCGGTGGATTTGCCCTTCCCGCGCGAACGCACGTCAGATGACTTCATGCGGGTGTTTCGCGACGTGCATGCCCTTATTCATGATGAGATCCACGGTGCGCACTGATCGTTGGGCCACAATTGGCGGCTACATCACGGGCTTCGCCCTGCTGTTTCTGGTCTGGCATCTGGCCGCCACCTATTTGGTGAAATCCACCTTGTTTCCACCGCCAGGACCGGTGATGGCACGCGGCTGGATGCTGATTGAAGATGGCATTCTGCAGGAACAAATCGTCGCGTCTTTGCGCCGCATTGCGCAGGG
>CAMCHA010000302.1 GCA_945874515.1 Asaia bogorensis | reverse complement strand
GGAATTGGCCTCGCAGAGTTTTGAGCGGCGCTCGGGCCAAAGCTTTATCGTGCCGCTTGCGCGTGTCGAAAATGCTCCGAGTGGCGGCCGCGCCGTAGTGATGGGCTGAAAAGAACCCACGCGCGGCGCGCCCTTCAGCCAGGCGCGATTAAACGCCCGGCGCCACCATCGTACAATTCCCGGCTGAACCCTGCTTCTTGCAGGCCTGTTCCGCCTGAGCCCGCGTCAGCCCCTTCACCCGCGCAGTGAAAGCCGCGCTATTGCCCTGCGCAACCCGCACCACTTCCGCCTGGCCGCTGCCACCGGCTGACGAACGCGCCGAAGAAGCCGCGCTGCGCGCGAGGTTTTCAGAGGCAAAACGCCCAAGGCTCACTGACCATCCATTACCGCCACCGCTTGGCGGCGGCACGGACCCTGCGCGCCCCAAGCCGGAGGCCGGCGCCGCCTGGGCAGAACTGACCAGCCCAAGCCCGCTCCGCGATGGTGCGGCGGCCGGTGCCTGACGCGGCGCGGGTGGCGCCACGGCAGCCGAGGCCAGCGCGGCACTGCCAGACTCAAGCCCGGCACGCCGGCGTTCTGTGGCACTGAAAGTACTGCCATCCGGGATCGGTTCCATGCGGACCACGTTACTCAGGCTTGCAACCTGTGTCCCGCCACGCGCGGCAGGTGCCGGCGCGGCGGCCTGTGCCACCTGCATAGTGGCCGGCGGGCTGCGCTGATCATTCAGCGCCATCATCGTGCCGCCATCCATCCGGCGTGGCCCGCGCGGGATATTGGTGCCAATATCGGCTGCGGCGTAAACCTCCCTCGGGGCGCGCCGCGCCGGGGCCGTGCTCGCAATACGGGGCCCGACGCGCGCGACGTAATTGCGCGTCTCATCCGGCAGACCGCGCCCGCCCCACAAATAATCTTCCAACCGTCGCGGCCCGGCATTATAGGCCGCCAGGAACGCCGGGTTGCCGTAAAGCTGATACATTTCGCGGACATAAGCCGCGCCCGCCTGCAAATTATCATAGGGGTGATAGGGATCCGGCCCCAGATTGTAGCGCCGCGCCAATTCCCGGTAGGTGCCTGGCATCACCTGCATCAGCCCCATGGCACCAACGCGAGAGGTGGCGCCGGCGCGGCCACCGCTTTCCTGGCGCATCACTTCGCGGATCCAAACTTCGGGCACGTCGAATCGGCGGGAAGCGTCACGGATCCAAGGACCCCAGGGATCATTGGCCGGGCCGGGCGGCGTAACACTATCCGGGCGATTATAAAAAGGCCCATTGGCATGACGACCACCAGCGCCATCGGCGCAAGCGGAAAGGACTGCCAGCAGCAGCCCTACTACCAGAAATCGGCCATAGCCCAGTCGAAACCCGTGCATCCCGTAAACTCCATCGGGTCTGGGATTTACGCCCCGAAACGGCCCCCCAAGGACCGCGCCAATGCCCCCGCACCAGCGCCGCCCAAGCCGTCCCGCTGACCATGCCTTGGATGCCTGAAACATCCGGAATTACGGTCGCGACACCTTCGCCTATGCCATTTGGATAAGGCAGGTCAAGCGTTACCTGTTACCCACAGCATGTGGGGTATTTGCCACGGTGATCATGACAAGATTTAGGCAAAAACTGGATCAAATCGCGATAAAAATCTGATACTTAATGCCTGAAGCTCAAGCGACACTGTCAGACCCGTCACCCATAGGTCACAGGCTGACGATCTGCCCCGCACCCACCGCGCCCAGAAAACTCGCCACCCCAGCCCGTTCCACCCCGGGGGCGAGGGGGGCGCTTCCCAAATCCTCGGCCTTCAGCCCCGCCTCACAGACCATACGCTGCACGCCAAGGGCGGTGATGGCCGAAAGCAGCGTGCCGATCCCGGCCATACCGCGCGAAGCGAGATGCGCTTCCCGCGGGTCCTGCAATAAGGGACAATCCGCCAGCAGCAGCCGGCAGCCGCCATTGGTGGCGAAAAGCACCACATCGCGCCCAAGTGCGGCCGCGCCGCTTGCCATCACCAAAGCGTAATGGGCGCGTTCATGCCCGCCATCCAGCAGCAAAATGCCAAGCGGGGGACGCTTTTCGCTCATGCGCGGCAGGCCGCTTCCGCGGTGTTTTCATGGGCGGAAAGATCGTGGATGGAAGCCCCAAGCCCACAAAGCGCGCAGGCCGGGTCGCGCTTCAGGCGCACGGTGCGGAAACGCGCATCCAGGGCATCCCACAGCAAAAGCTTGCCGATCACCGGTTCGCCAATGCCCAGGATCAGCTTCAACACCTCGGTCGCTTGCAGCGTGCCCATCACGCCCGTCACGGCGCCCAGCACGCCGGCTTCGGAACAGGTGGGCACCAGGCCGGGCGGCGGCGGTTCCGGGTGCAGGCAACGATGGCAGGGGCTGGTGCCATCATGCCCATGAAACACCGAAAGCTGGCCTTCAAACCGCAGCACTGCAGCACTCACCAAGGGCTTGCCGAGCAAATGGCAAGCATCGCCCAACAGAAAGCGCGTTTCGAAATTATCCGTCCCGTCGCAAATCACATCATAATGCGGGATCAAGTCCCGCGCTGCTTGCGCATCCATGCGCCGCGCATGGATATCCACCGTCACTTCCGGGTTCAGAGCCTTCAGCGTCTCCGCCGCGCTGGCGGCTTTGTTCTCCCCAATCCGCGCCGTGCTATGCGCCACCTGGCGCTGCAAATTTGAAAGCTCCAGAGCATCGTGATCCACGAGCCCAAGCGTGCCAATCCCGGCGGCGGCCAGGTAAAGCGCGAGCGGTGAGCCCAAGCCCCCCGCGCCCACCACCAACACCCGCGCCGCGCGCAGCTTGGCCTGGCCGATCGCGCCCACTTCGCTGAGCAGGATATGGCGGGAATAGCGCTGCAATTCCGCGCGGGAGAAGGAAAGTGACATCTCCGCCATATGGCCGCGATGCCCCGGTGCACGCAAGCTTTCTGCTTGCGATACGGCCTAGCCTGGCGCCCTATGCCGCGATGATCATGGAGGAGCTGTTACACCGCCTGGCTGCCGCACTCGCCATCGGCCTGCTGGTGGGCACAGAGCGGCATTGGCGCGAACGCCAGGAAGCGCCGGGCAGGCGTACCGCCGGCGTGCGGACTTTTGCGCTGACCGGACTTTTCGGCGGTGTCATGGCGGTTTTGGCAGCCTCGCTGGGTCAGAACGGCGGCGCGCTGCTGCTGGGCTTCGGGCTGGCGGCTTTGCTCGCCGCACAATTGCCCTTCGCGCTCCGGGAAGCCGATGCGGAGAACAAGGTCTCCGCCACCAGTCTGGTCGCCGCGCTTGGCACCTATGGCCTGGGTGCGCTCGCGGTGCTGGGTGATATGGCCGTGGCTGGCGCGGCGGCTGTTGCCATGACCGCCATCCTGGCCTCACGGGAGAGCTTGCATGGTCTGATGGCGCGCATCACCTGGCCCGAGTTGCGATCTGCCCTGGTGCTGCTTTCCATGACCCTGCTGGTCATGCCGATGGTGCCGGATGAGCCCATTGCGCTGCTGGGTGGCTTGAACCCGGCCAAGATTTGGCGTTTTGCCATTCTGCTCGCGGCGATTTCCTATCTTGGTTACCTTGCGGTGCGGTTGATGGGGCCGGAACGCGGGTTGCTGTTCAGCGGTGCCGCCGGGGGCGGATTTCCTCCACCGCCGTGACGCTTTCCAATGCGCGCGCGGCGGCTGCGGGCGGCGCGGCCTTGGTTCTGGCTGCGGGGGCGTTGATGGCGGGCGCGGTTTCCTGCCTGCGCACCATCGGGATTGTGGCCTTCATTGCGCCGGCAGTGGTGGGGTATCTTCTGGCGCCGCTTGGCATTGTGGCTTTGGCCATGGCGCTTGGGGGCTTAGTGCTGGTGCGGCGCATCGGCGCCGATGGCGCGCCCGCTCGCGCGCTGGATAACCCTTTCGAACTCAGCGCCGTGCTGAAAATCGCGCTGCTGCTAGCGGCCGTTGCACTGATTTCGAAACTGGCGGCTGAGAAGCTGGGTCTTGAGGCA
>CAMCHA010000301.1 GCA_945874515.1 Asaia bogorensis | reverse complement strand
CTGCATCAGCGCCTGGACCGTGACGCGGCCTTCAAGGTGGCTGTCGCGATGCTGGAGAAGGTGCGCATCCCGGATGCGGCGCGGCGTGCGCGGCAATACCCGCATCAGCTTTCAGGCGGCATGCGTCAGCGCGTGATGATCGCGATTGCGCTCGCCTGCCGACCCAAGCTGCTGATTGCCGATGAACCGACCACGGCCTTGGATGTGACGGTGCAGGCGCAAATCCTGGCATTGCTGGATGATCTGAAGCGGGAGACCGGTACGGCGGTGATCCTGATCACGCATGATCTGGGCGTGGTTGCGGATCATGCCGATGATGTTGTGGTGATGTATGCCGGGCGTGTGGCGGAACAGGCGCGTGCGGCTGATCTTTTTGCGCGGCCTGAACATCCCTATACTGTTGGGTTACTCGGCGCCGCGCCAGCCGCAGGGGTGCGCGGCGAAAGGCTTGCTAGCATTGAAGGCACCGTGCCGGATTTGCGCGCGCCGCCGCCTGGCTGCCGCTTCGCGCCGCGCTGTCCCTTTGCCATCGCCCGCTGCGCTGAAGGCGCGCCTCCATTGACCGAGGTCGCGCCCGGGCATTTCAGCGCCTGCCTGCGCGCGCCACTGGATGGCATGCTGGGGGTAGCGGCATGACCGCGCTTTTGGAACTCCGCGATGTCGTGAAGCATTTCCCGGTGCGCGATGCTTTGGGCCGGCGCGCAGGTGCTGTGCATGCGGTGGATGGCGTTTCACTTTCGGTCGCGGAAGGCGAGGTGCTGGCCATTGTCGGTGAAAGTGGTTGCGGTAAATCAACGCTTGGACGCGTGATGCTGCGCCTGATTGAACCTGATAGCGGTTCGGTGCGTTTTGCCGGCGAGGACCTCGCCAGCCTTTCGCCAGCGGCGTTACGCGCACGTCGGCGCGACATGCAGATTGTTTTCCAGGATCCTTTTGGTAGCCTTGATCCGCGCATGACGGTGGCGCAGGCCATCGCTGAACCGCTCCGCCTGCATCGGCTGGTGCCGCGTGCTGCGGAGGCCAGCCGCGTTGCCGAATTGCTGCGCCGTGTCGGCTTGCGGCCGGAAATCGCCGGGCGCTGGCCGCATGAATTCTCGGGCGGGCAGCGCCAGCGCATCGCGATTGCGCGTGCGCTTGCCAGCAACCCGCGCCTGATCATCGGCGATGAACCCGTGAGTGCTTTGGATGTTTCCGTGCAGGCGCAGGTGATCAATCTGCTGCGTGATCTGATCCGCGATTTACGCCTGACCTTTGTGTTGGTCAGCCATGATCTTGGCGTGGTGCGGCATGTCGCGGACCGCGTCGCGGTGATGTATCTGGGCCGCATCGTGGAAGAAGGCCCGGCGGAGGAAGTATTGGGCGCGCCGCGTCACCCCTATACGCGCGCGCTTATTGCTGCCATGCCGGGCGCACAGACGAAAACACCGCCGCTGGAAGGCGATGTGCCAAGCCCGATTGCGCCACCATCCGGCTGTCGCTTCCATACGCGCTGCGCCTTCGCGGCTGAGCGCTGCCGCGCTGAAACCCCGCGCCTTGAAGGTGTGGGCCACGCCGTTGCCTGCCATTTTGCCAAAAGCCTGCCGCCGCCTGCTGAGCGCATTGCCGCGCTTGGTGGCGGGGAAAGGCTCGCGCGGTTGCAGTCGTTTTTCCGGGGCACAGCCCCTTCACCCATAGGGATGGGAGATCACGCATGAAAATCATGATCCGTGCGGCGCTCGCCGCTTTTGGTGTGCTGGCCGTGGCCGCCGCACCTGCCAGCGCGCAGCATTTGCGCATCGCGCTGAAGGAAGACCCCGATATTCTGGACCCGACTTTGTCACGCACCTTTGTCGGGCGCATTGTCTATGCCGCGCTGTGCGACAAGCTCTTTGACATCAACGAAAAGCTGGAAATCGTCCCGCAATTGGCGACCGGCCATCGCTGGGAAGACCCGCGCAGCCTGATCATTACCCTGCGAGAAGGTGTGCGCTTTCACGACAATGAAGTGATGGATGCGGAAGCGGTGCGCTATTCGCTCATGCGCCATTTGACCTTGCAGGGCAGTTTCCGGCGCAGCGAAATCGCCGATATGGAATCCGTGGAAGTGGTGGACCCGAAAACGATTCGCATTCGCCTGAAGGGGTCTTCCGCTTCCTTCCTCGCGGCGCTGTCTGATCGTGCCGGCATGCCCGTCAGCCCCAAGGCCGCGGAAGCGCTTGGGCGCAATTTCGGTACGCGCCCGGTCTGCACTGGGCCGTTTCGCTTTGTGGAGCGTGTGGCGCAGGAACGCATTGTTGCTGAACGCTTCCCGGAATATTGGGATGCGCGGAATATCCATATCGCACGCGTGACCTATCTGCCCATTCCGGACAACACGGTCAGGCTTGCCAATCTGCAATCCGGCGCGGTGGAATTCGCCGAACGGATGGAACCCGATGACATGAAACCCATCCAACGCAGCCGCAATCTGCGCGCCGTTGCGGTGGATGAGCTCGGCTATCAAAGCATCAGCATCAATACCGGCAATGGCGAACGCGCCAATACGCCCTTCGGGCGCGATGCACGCATCCGCCGCGCCTTTGAATTGGCGATTGATCGCGCTGCGGTGAACCAGGTTGTCTATGAAGGCATGTATGTGCCAACGCGCCAGCCCTTCCCGCCAGCCAGCCCCTTTCATGTGCGCGATTTCCCGCCCACCACGCGCGATCTGGCGCGCGCGCAGGCGCTGCTGCGTGAAGCGGGGGCGACGCTGCCGGTCACGGTTGAAATGACCGTGCCGAACAACCCGGACTTGCGGCAGGTTGGCGAAGTCATCCAAGCCATGGTGAAGGAAGCGGGGTTTGACCTTCGGCTTCGCGCCATGGAATTCGCTTCATCCTTGCAGGCGGCGGCGCGGGGCGAGTTCGAAACCTATCTGGTCGGCTGGTCAGGCCGCACCGATCCGGATGGCAATATCTTCAGCTTCACCCGCACCGGCGGTGGGCAGAATGATGGCCGCTATTCCAATGCGGAAGTCGACAAGCTGTTGGATGATGCCCGCACGGAATTGGACCTGGCCAAGCGCCAGGCGCTTTACGCGCGCGCCGCGCGCATCGCCTATGGTGATGATGTCCACCGTATTTATCTTTGGCAACGCAAGAACATCATGGCCCATAGCGCGCGGCTTTCCGGCTATCGGCCCATTGCCGATGGGTTGGTGCGGCTGCAAGGCGTGCGGTTGCAGTAAGCGCCATGTGGGTCTGGCTTCTCAAGCGGATTGGGCAGGTTGTGCCAACGCTTTTCATCCTCTCCATCCTGATCTTTGGGCTACAGCAACTCATGCCCGGCGATCCGGCGCTGATCTTGGCAGGAGAGGAGAGGGGCGACCCGCAGGTGCTCGCACAAATCCGTGCGGAGCTCAGGCTTGATCGGCCGATTTACGAACAATACCTCTATTGGATCGGCAATGTACTGACGGGCGATTTCGGCTTTTCCTGGCGCATCAGGATGCCCGTCAGCCAGCTTATCTTGGATAAGCTGCCGGTCACCGCACAGCTTGCCGCCATGTCCTTCATCATCGCGGTGCTGATTGGTGTGCCGGCTGGGATAATTTCTGCCGTGAAGCGTGATCAGCCGGCGGATTGGGCGGCGAATGCTGTGGCGTTGTTTGGCATTTCGACGCCAAATTTCTGGCTCGGCATTATGATGATACTGTTCTTCAGCGTGGAATTGGGCTGGCTGCCCCCCTCGGGCTATGTGCCGCTGACCGAGGATTTCTGGCAATCCATCGCGACAACCATCATGCCGGCTTTCGTGCTGGGCACGGGCGTTGCTTCGGTATTGATGCGCCACACGCGTGCGGCGATGCTGACAGCGCTGTCTCAGGATTATGTGCGCACGGCACGCGCCAAGGGGCTGCGAGAGCGGGTGGTGGTCTGGAAACATGCGCTCCGCAATGCGCTGATCCCGGTGGTGACCTTGGGCGCGATTGAATTTGGCCGGCTGCTGGCAGGCGCCGTGCTCACCGAACAGGTCTT
>CAMCHA010000300.1 GCA_945874515.1 Asaia bogorensis | reverse complement strand
TCACCTTCACATCATCGCGCAGCCGATCCGGCATCAGCACGGTGGAGCCCGCCGGATAGGGATAGACATCGAAGCAGACTTCCTGGCTTTGCGCATAAGCATCAATCAGCGCGAGAGTCTGGTTCGAACGCCCGTAATTTTCAGGCATGGAGCATTTGTGGTGGCTGATCCAAACCGGACAGCCAACACGATCACCGATTTTCAGTGTTTCTTCGATGGAAGCGCAAACACCATCCGCCTCATCACGCATATGCGTCACGTAAATGCCGCCATAGGCACGCAAGGGTTCAGCGACCGCGATTACTTCTTCCGTGGTAGCATGCATATTTAGCGGATAATAAAGCCCGGTGGAAAAGCCTGAAGCGCCCTCCGCCAAGGATTGCTTCACGCGCAGCCGCATGCGTTCGATTTCGCCATCATTGGCAACGCGCATGACATCGCCATCCATGGCTTCCACGCGCATGGTCTGGTGGCCGACCAGCGCATAGGTATTCACTTCCGAGCCTAGTTTCTTCAGCTCATGAGCGTAATCGCCGAAACTATCGAAGCGCCACCAGCCATCTTCACCAATCAGATCCAGCGGCGGCGGTGGGCGCTTGGTGAAGCGCGCGGGCGAAAGGCTGACACCGCAATTGCCAACCACCACAGTTGTCACGCCCTGGCTAATCTTGCAGGTCATGCAGGCGGGCCCACACAGCACCGCGCGGTCATCATGCGTGTGGCTGTCAATGAAGCCAGGCGCGACGGCCTTGCCGCCCGCCATGACTTCCCTGTCGGCGCTGGCGCCGCCCAGATCACCCACCGCCACAATGCGGTCGCCCGAGACGCCGACATCGCCGCGTCGGCTTGCACTGCCCGTGCCATCAATGATGGTTGCATCGCGGATTATCAGATCGCAGCGGAGAGCCATGGCGCAGTCCTGGGATGGGATGTTGCTAGTGGGGGCATCATGACGCAGCTTAAAGCATCAGGAAACCCCATATCCTGATCCTGGCCTCGCGCAGCATTATCTGCTGCGTGCGGGCGCGGGCGCTGCCAGTTCCATGGCCTTTTCCGTACCGAGCAATATTTCGGCAATGCGGATCACGTCATGGCGTTGCAGACCCCCACCATCCAGCGCATTTATGGTGGCCTTCAGCTTCTGCACATAGGCCAGCCGAAGATTGTCAAAACCGTCAAGGAACCCGGCCCGTCGCCCCACTTCGTCCAGCCGGCGAAGCGCCCGCGCCAGGTATTCGATATTGAGAATCAGTGCTGCGCGTCGCTTTGCATTGGGGTCATTGAGTGCTGGCAGGAATTGCCGGTCATAAATTTTCTGGGTGGTTTCCAGAATCAAGGTGGAGAGATTTCGCAGGAGGGGTGAGATGACTGAACGCCTATCACCGCTTCGCCCCGCCGGTGCGGTTTCCAGTTCCTTGAGGAGCACGATATATTCCTCGGCCATATGCGCAGCGCGCACAGGGTCTTCAGCAGGTAGCGATTGCACCGGATTACGCTGCAATTCCGCAAGCTTTTCGTCGGCGATATTGCCGGCAATCGGGGAAAGCCTGGCAGCGGTTGCAAGTACTGACCCAGGGCTTTGGGCATTTTGCAGGACGCTGGTCAGGGCCAAGCCGAAAACAACCTGTCCCTCCTGCGCTGGCCCTTTCAGTGCTGCGCTGACAAGTTCGGGTGATGGCCCGGAAAAAGCGGCAAGCTTTGCTTCCCAGATCGCCTCCGCGTTTCGCCAAACCCCAGCCGCGATATCAAGCAATTCCCGGCATTGGGATGCACCAAGCTCAGCGCCTGGCAGGCCATTGGGAAGGGTCAGGGATGGGGCAAGGCGTGCGGCTTCAGCCCAGAGCGTTCTTCCCGCTGAATCCACCTGCAAGACATCAAAGAAATTACGGCCGCCGAGATTGGCGGAAATTTCTTGGGCTGCCGCGCCCATCGCCTCTCGCACTGCGTCCGCTATTGGCTGCAAGGCGGCGCGCGGGAATTTTGCGCTGCCTTCGCTCCATTCCTCCAATGGCACGACAGCGCCATCGAAGGGCAGAAAAAGAATACGCGCGAAGGTGATGGGCCGCGGCGGTCGAAGTAGCTTCAGGCGGGGCCGTGCCGATTCGATGATGGGATCAAGCATTGACCGTGATGGCACGGCCTCAAGCACGGCAACTACCTGTCGCAGCACGGCATCAGAGGCCAGGGATGTCCGTTTTGAAATGCGTGAAAGCGCGTCTTCGCCATCTTTGGCGTCATGTGCACCCTGAGCCTGAGTAAGAGAGCGGGTGGAATGCACAAGATAGGCTTCACGCAGCTTCCTTGCCTCAGCGGCCAGGGCTTCACCATGCTTGCCGCTGAGAAGCGTTTCGTTGCGCGCGCTGAATTCCAACGGGCGGAAACGCCGCCAATCTGTGCCCTTGATGCTGGTGGCCTGTTCCTGACGCAGCTTTGATGCGCCCTCCGGAAAGGCGCTCCAACCCTCCACTTCCTTGGGCAGGATCGGAACCAAATGGCTCATTTCCCAAAAACAGGCTTCGCGATCCGAGGGTTCTGATTGTCGCCACAGGGCGATGATGATGTCCCAGCCATCCAGCAACCAATGCGGGCGGGATGCACGGCGCAGAACCGATGCTTGGTCGCGCTGCCAAGCGCGCAGCAGGATGGTGGTATCATCAAGCACCCGATCAAGTTCACTGATCGCCGCCTGGGCACAAATCAAGGTGAGCTTGGCCTTGCGTAGAAGGAAATCTGCCCGAAGCCCGCGCGCATTGTCACGGCGTGGTGCGAGCCATTGATCAATTTCTTTGATAAATGATTGCAACTCCGCCATCGCCACCCGGGTGTGCCCGGTGACCGAGTCGTTGTGCTTACCGAGGGGCATGAAAACGCCGGCAAGGGCCTCGATCGCGGCTTCCACCGCTTCTGTCGTCATGGAATAGCGCTTGGCGATACGCGCCACTGCCTTGCCGATGCGGGGGCGAAGATAAATCAGGCTTTCCTGTTCCGGAGGCACCTTCGCTTCAGCGGGCAGTTCGGTACGACGTATGAGGTCTGTCAGCAGCAGAAAAAACATACGTCGCAGGGCGGTGATATCGGCAGTGCTCTGTTCTTCGGCGCAGGTCGCGGCGGCGCGCCCGCGCCATCCCTCTGCGGCGATGGCGATCATCGCCTCGCGTATTTTCTCCGGCGTAAAATCCGTCAGTTCCCGCAATTTCTGCCATAATGCCTGGTCATGAGCGGTGAGCCATGGTGTTGCCATTACTTGTGCGCCAGGCACCACGTTACTGCCCGTCTGCCCCGAGAGATTGGCCAGGATCAGGTCCGGGGGGGCGCCTGCGCGGGGCCGCGCAAGGCGTGCCCCGAATAGCTGCGGCGTCGTGAAGGGCACAATGGCTCCCCGTTCCGCAAATCCCGCGGGATCAGCATCGGGTTGCAGAGCCGGTTTCGACGATTGAGGACCTAGGCTTGCTGACATGACCCTTGGTTGCGTTTGAGGGAACCCGGAAAAGTCCGAGATTACTTAATGATGTGCAAGTTTAGGCGATCCTCGACGCTTGGCCAAGCGTTCTTGCGGGGGCGGGATCAGGCTTGAGGCTGGATCAGCTGAGATAGGCCAGCGCGGCCTCTGGCCCAAGAAGAATTTCCGCCAACCGCGCCAGATCAAGCGGTGTCATGCCGCCTGGTTCAAGGGCCCGTCTGGCTGGCTCAAGCGCGGCGGCGATACGCCGGGCGGCCCCATCATACCCGTGGTCAAGGCCGTAACGCCGACCCACGGATTCAATGCGCCGCAGGGCGCGTGCCTGGCCTTCTACCGCCAGTATGAGTTCTGGCGTCGCTGCGGCGCATAAGGACGGCAATTGACGAAAGATGTGCGTTTCAAGCCCTTCCTCATAGGCTAGCCGACAGGTTACTTCAGCTTCCTGACGTAGCTTCACCAAGTTTGCACCGCGGCGCGGGTTGCGCGTGTTAGGCGCATTTTCAAGATCCTGGAACGCCCGCCCAAAGGCTTCGACGAAGGACGCTG
>CAMCHA010000299.1 GCA_945874515.1 Asaia bogorensis | reverse complement strand
GCGCGCATCATCCGCGAAAAAGGCGCGCCGCGCGCCGCTGGCATCACCGATGCCGATATCGCCCGGATTGATGAGATTGAAAGCGTCACGCGCCATGATGTGATCGCCTTCCTCACCTGGATGGGGGAAGGCATTGGGCCGGAAGCGCGCTTCATGCATCAGGGCATGACTTCTTCCGATGTGTTGGATACCTGCCTTGCCGTGCAAATGACCCAGGCGGCGGATTTGCTGATTGCGGATGTTGATGCGCTGCTGGCCGCGCTGAAGGCGCGGGCGATGGAGCATAAATTCACCCCCACTATTGGCCGCAGCCACGCCATCCATGCCGAGCCCACCACCTTCGGCCTGAAGCTGGCCGGTTATCATGCGGAGTTTGCCCGGAACCGCGCGCGGCTGGTGGCGGCGCGGGCCGAAGTTGCGACCTGCGCCATTTCCGGCCCTGTCGGTACCTTCGCCAGTGTTGACCCGCGCGTGGAGGCTTTTGTCGCCGGCAAGCTTGGCTTGGCAGTGGAGCCGGTTTCAACGCAAGTCATCCCGCGCGACCGTCACGCTGCCTTTTTTGCGGCGTTGGCTGTGGTGGCGACGGGCATTGAACGCCTGGCCACTGAAGTGCGCCATTTGCAGCGTAGTGAGGTGCGCGAAGCCGAGGAATTCTTCCATGCCGGGCAGAAGGGTTCTTCCGCCATGCCGCATAAGCGCAACCCGGTGCTGAGTGAAAACCTGACTGGCCTGGCGCGCCTGGTGCGCGGCTATGTGGTGCCGGCCTTGGAAAATGTGGCGCTCTGGCATGAACGCGACATCAGCCATTCATCAGTGGAACGCGTGATTGGCCCGGATGCGACGATTGCGCTCGATTTCGCGCTGATGCGCCTGACCGGCATGATGGAAAAGCTCACCATCTATCCCGCGCGCATGCAGGCCAATCTGGAAAGCCTGGGCGGCGTTGTGCATAGCCAGAAGGTGCTGCTGGCGCTGACCCAGGCGGGCATGAGCCGCGAAGATGCCTATGCAACGGTGCAGCGCTGCGCCATGGCAACCTGGCAGGCTTTGGGCAGCGCGGGTGCCAAGGATTTCCGCACTAATCTGCTGGAAGATGCCGGCGTGGCCGCGCTGATGGATGGCGCAGCACTTGATCGCGCCATGGATCCCGCGCGCGATTTTGGCCATGTGGAGACCATTTTCGCGCGGGTTTTTGGTGGATAGGGGTTAAAAACGCAAAGGCGTCGCGCGCACCACCAAAGGCAGGCGTCGCACTTCGGCTAGCACCGCTTCCGGCATCGGGCCATCCAGCCCGACCAGGCAAATCGCATCGCCTCCCGGCGCCGCGCGGCCCAAATGAAGCGTGCCGATATTGATGCCCGCTTCCGCCAGCGCCGTGCCGAAACGCCCGATGAAGCCCGGTCTATCCTGATTGGTCACATAAAGCATATGCGGCGCGAAATCCGCCTCCACCGCAATGCCCTTGATCGCGACCAAACGCGGCTTGTTTTCCGCAAGCAAAGTACCCGCGATGGAACGCTGCCCCTGATTGGTGGTGACAGTGACGGTCAGCAGGGTTTGATATTCGCCCCGCCGTTCCATGATGGTTTCCGCCACGTCAATGCCGCGTTCTTTGGCTAGCACCGGCGCATTCACCATATTCACCGCGCCCATTTGCGGCGTCAGCACGCCAGCCAAAGCGGCCGCCGTCAGCGGGCGGCGATTAAGCTCCGCCGCATGGCCTTCATATTCAATGCGGATCGCCTTGATCGCATCATCCTGCCCGGCGCTAAGCTGCCCCGCCATGGAACCGAGCAAGCGCGCGAGCTCCATATACGGCTTTAATCGCGGCGCTTCTTCCGCGGTCACGCTTGGCATATTGATGGCGTTGGAAACCGCGCCGGTCAGCAGGAAATCCGACATTTGCTCGGCGACTTGCAGCGCCACATTCTCCTGCGCCTCATTCGTCGCCGCACCCAGATGCGGGGTGCAGACGACATTTTCCAAGGCGAAAAGCGGGCTGTCGGTTGCCGGTTCGACCTCGAACACATCAAGCGCCGCGCCAGCCAAATGGCCGGATTGCAGCGCCTCCGCCAACGCTACCTCATCCACCAGGCCGCCGCGCGCACAATTGATCAGCCGCGCGCCCTTTTTCATGCGCGCGATATTCTCGCGTGAGAGGATATTGCGCGTCTGTTCCGTCATGGGCGCATGCAGCGTGATGAAATCGGCACGCGCCAGCAATTCGGGGAGTTCCACCTTCTCCACGCCGATTTCAACAGCGCGTTTTTCGGAAAGGAAGGGATCGAAGGCAATCACCTTCATCTTCAACCCATTGGCACGGTCAGCGACAATGCCGCCAATATTGCCGCAGCCAATCAAGCCCAGGGTTTTCGCGAAAAGCTCCACCCCCATGAAGCGGTTCTTTTCCCATTTGCCCGCCTTGGTCGAGGCTGAGGCTTCCGGCAATTGCCGCGCCAAGGCGAACATCATCGCAATGGCGTGTTCGGCGGTGGTGATGGCATTGCCGAATGGCGTATTCATCACCACAACGCCGCGCGCCGTGGCGCTGGTGACATCCACATTATCCACGCCAATGCCGGCACGCCCAACTACTTTCAGGCGCGGTGCGACTTCCAGCACTTCCCGCGTCACCTTGGTGGCGGAACGTACCGCGAGGCCATCATACTCACCAATAATGGCGCGGAGTTCCGCCGGCGTCAGGCCGGTTTTGACATCGGCTTCAATGCCACGCTCACGAAAAATCGCGACCGCGGCGGGGCTGAGTTTGTCGGAAATCAGAACGCGCGGCATGGGCTTCACGCCCCTGCCATTTCGGCTTGAACAGAAGCCAGCGCCCAATCCAACCAGGGCAGCAGCGCCTTGATATCGGCGGTTTCCACCGTGGCACCGCCCCAGATGCGCAGGCCCGGCGGTGCATCGCGATAAGCACCCGCATCCAGCGCGACACCTTCCTTTTCCAGCAGGGAAGCGATCTTCTTCGCCGCCGTCGCTTGCGCCTCTGCCGCCAAAGCCGCGAACCAAAGTGCTGTGATCGTCAGGCAGATGGAAGTGCAAGACCGCGTCGCCGCATCCTGCGCGAGGAAACCATAGCCGCTACCCGCCGCCACCCAATCCGCAATGGCGGCAAGATTGGCTTCACTGCGCGCAATCAACCCCTTCAGGCCACCAATGCTTTCCGCCCAACGGAGCCCATCCAAAGCATCCTCAACACACAGCATGGATGGCGTATTGATTGTCTCGCCCTTGAAAATACCCTCGCTCAGCTTGCCGCCACTGGACAGGCGAAAAATCTTCGGCATGGGCCAGGGCGGTGAATAGCTTTCAAGCCGCGCCACGGCGCGGGGCGATAGCGCCAACATGCCATGCGCCGCTTCGCCGCCAAGCACTTTCTGCCAGGACCAGGTAACCACATCCAATTTTGCCCAGGGCAGATCCATCGCAAAGGCCGCGCTGGTCGCGTCACAAATCGCAAGCCCTTCGCGGTCGGCGCTGATGAAATCCGCATTTCTCAGGCGCACGCCGCTGGTGGTGCCATTCCAGACAAAAACCACATCGCGCTTGGGATCAACCGCGCCAAGATCAGGCAGCTTGCCATAGGGTGCATCAAGCACGCGCGCATCGGCCAGCTTCAATTGCTTGAGCACATCGGTGGCCCAATCCTTGGAGAAGGATTCCCACACCAGAACATCCACACCCCGCGCGCCGAGCATGGACCACATCGCCATTTCCACAGCACCGGTATCGGAAGCCGGCACAATGCCAAGTCGCCAATCGGAAGGCATGCCAAGGATGGATTTGGAAAGCGTAATGACTTCCGCGAGCTTCGCCTTAGGTGTCGCGGCGCGATGGCTGCGCCCAAGCAGCGCGCCTTCCAAAGCCGCAAGCGACCAGCCGGGACGCTTGGCGCAGGGACCGGATGAAAAACGAGGATTGGCCGGGCGGATCCCCGGCTTGGTGGCGCTTGCCATGATGTGGCTCCCTTCCAGAAGCGAATGCGCCCCGGTGGGGGGGCGTGGCCC
>CAMCHA010000298.1 GCA_945874515.1 Asaia bogorensis | reverse complement strand
AATGGCGGTCATCCTGGCTTTCGCGCGAAGGTGTCGCGGCAGTGCTCACCTTTCTGCCGGCCACGGTTTTTCTGATTTCGCTGGCGCATGGTGAAACCGCCTTGATGGTCCCGGCGGGCCTGCTTTCTGCCGTGGGTGCGGCGGTCACGGTGTATTGCACGGGGATGATCTATGCCTCGCTCAAGCCCGTGAAGGAATGGCATCACCCCATGGTGGCGCCGGGGTATTTACTGTTCGCGAGCTTTTCCGGTGCGTCATTGCTCGCGATGCTTGCCATTTTCTGGGGCGGTGGCTTCTTCCCCGCGCTGGTGGCGGCGGCACTCGGCTTCGCAGCGCTCATGTTCAAGCGTGCCTATTGGGCGAGTGTGGATGCCACGCCCGCAGGCAGCACGCGCGAAAGCGCCACGGGGCTTGGCTTCATCGGCAAGGTCCGCCCGCTGGAAAGCCCGCATACGGAATCCAATTACCTGCTGCGTGAGATGGCGTTTCGCGTGGGGCGCGTGCATGCAGCGAAACTGCGCAGCATTGCCTTGCTGCTCGGTTTCGCCCTTCCAGCGCTGCTGTTTTGCGTCGCCATCATCCTGGGCGGCGGTGCGGCATGGATGTTTGGCGTGCTGGCCGCCGCCAGCGCCGTCGCCGGGCTATTGGTGGAGCGCTGGCTGATTTTTGCCGAGGCTACGCACACCGTCGCACTTTACTACCCGACCCAGCGCTGAAACGCCTGAGCGCTACGCCCCGCGCATCCGCCAAAGCCTGCCAAGCAAAGGCCACAATAGCCCAATAGCGGTGATGCACAGCAGCGTCATCGCAATGGGGCGTGTTGCGAACATGGTGACATCATCGCCGAAGATGATCAGTGATTGCTTGAGCGTTTCTTCCATTTTCCCACCCAGCACCAGCCCCATGATCAAAGGCGCGGGCGAAAACCCGGTACGGCGAAACAGAAAACCCACCACGCCCGCCACAAGCATGATGACGACATCACCCATGGATTGATCCGGCCCATAGGCACCGATAATCGAAAGCGCAAATACCGATGGCCACAGGATTGCTGGCGGCACCAAGGAAATCCGCGCGAAGAATTTGGCCATGTAAAGCCCAAGCCCAAGATAGAAAAGATTGGCCGCCAACATCGAAGCGAATACGGCGTACAGCAACGTTGGCTGTTCGGTGAATAGATGCGGCCCCGGCCGGACCCCCTGCACAATCAGCGCAGCCAGAATAATCGCCGTCGTTGCGCTGCCGGGAATGCCAAGCGCCAGCGTCGGCACCATGGAACCACCGACTGCGGCATTATTCGCAGCCTCAGGCCCTGCAACACCTTCAATGCTGCCCTTGCCGAATTCCTCCTTATGCTTGGACCAACGGCGCGTTTCGTTATAACCAATCAGCGCTGCCGTTGTGGCACCAAGCGCCGGCAGGGCGCCGATGAAGGTGCCAATGCCGCTACCAATCCAGATGGCGCGGTTGCATTTGCGAAATTCCGCTATGCCCGGCACGCGTGCCGCATCCATGGCAATGATCTTCGCTTTCTTTGCCCGGCGCACCACCTGATCCAGCATCTCACCAACGGCGAAAAGCCCAATCAGTACCGGCACAAACTTGATGCCATCGGCCAATTCATCAATGCCGAAGGCAAAGCGTTCCGTACCTGTGGTCAGATCCATCCCCACAGTCGCCAGCAAAACACCAAGCGCCGCGGCAATCAAATTCTTCACCGCGCTATCGCCGCCAATCGCCGCGCACATGGAAAGCCCGAATACGGCCAGCGCAAAATATTCCGGAGGCCCAAAGGAATAGGCTGCACGCGCCAGCAAGGGTGCGGCAATGATCAGCACAAAAATCGAAAATATGCCGCCAATCGCCGAAGAAACCGCGGACATGCCAAGCGCCAGGCCCGCCTGACCCTTTTCTGCCATCTTATAGCCTTCAAGCGCGGTTGCGCTGGCCGAAGGATCGCCCGGCGCATTCACCATGATGGCAGTGATGGAACCGCCGAAATTCGCCGCGCAATAAATCGCCCCCAGAAAACAAATCGCCGGGATCGGCCCCATGGTGATTGTCATTGGCAACATCAGCGCGATGGTGGTGCTGCCTGAAATCCCCGGCAGCGCGCCCACAAAAATCCCAAGCACGGTGCCAAGGAACACCATGAACATGACCCAGGGATCAAGCAGAATGGCAAGCCCGCCCAAAAAACCTTCCATCACTCAAAACCCCAACATGCTGCCAAGCCAACCCTTGGGCAGGGTTAGGCGGAAAATTTTCACGAAGACCAGCCAGATGGCGATGCCCATGCCAAGTGCTGAAAGCACCAGCGTAGGCCAGGGCGTACCGCCCCAAAGCAGCCCCGCCACCAGCAAGAAAATCGGGATCGCCGGGATCATGCCGATGATTTCAACCAAAGGCAGAAACCCAAGACAGATCGCAAAAATCAACCAGGCGCGGGATGAAATGCGCGGCGCATCATCCTCACTTGCAGGGGAAGCCGCGGTTAGCCCCAAAATTAGCGCCAGCAACAAAAGGATTGCCGATACCAGGCGCGGAAATTCCACCGCGCCAAGCCCGGGCAGGCCAGGTGGCACAGGTTCAAAGGTGAAGGTCGCGGCAATGGCGGCGAAGGCCACCGCCGCGATACTCGCGGCGATGGCGTGATTCGGGTTGCGCGCGCCGCGCATCAGCGCAGCAGGCCAAGCGCCTGTAGTGCTTCCCGCCCGCTATCATGGAAGGCCTGAAGCTGCGCCCCCCAGGTGGCGCGCCCCACCACGCTATCCGGCGATTGGCCCGTATTTTCCAGGTAGGTCTTGAAAATCGGCCCGGACATGGCGCGGAGCAACCCTTCCTCCAGCCGTGCCACGCGATCTTCAGGGGTTCCCCGCAACACACAAAATCCGCGCACGGTTGAAGCAACGCAATCAATCCCGGCCTCCTTCGCTGTCGGCAGGTCAGGAAAGCTCGCAAGGCGTTTTTCGGAAAGGGCGAGCAGCGGGCGCAATTCACCAGAACGCAACTGCGCTTCCGCTTCCGCAGGATTGACCAGGGCAGAATCGGTATTACCACCGACCAGATTGATCACCATCTCTCCACCGCCACGGAAGGGCACCAGGGTTGGCTGCTGCAAACCTGCCGCGCGCCCGAAGGAGAATATGGAGATATGGTCAACGCCGCCCACATGCGTGCCACCAAAGCGCAAGGAACGCTGCTTGCCAGCGGCCACAAGATCAGCGGCGGTGCGGAAGGGGCTTTCGCGCCGCACCAGCACAAGCTGTGGATCGTCGGTCGCGCGCACCAGCGGCACCAGCTCGGAAAACTGCGGTACGTTGCGATTGCGCAGCTGGGTCAGCAAATGGGTCTGCGTGACCAGGATAATCGTATGCCCATCCGCCGGCTTGGATGCCAGATATTGCAGCGCCTGCGCGCCACTGCCGGCGGTACGATTCACCACCACGAATTCCTGTTTGAATTCGCTTGGCGCCTGCACCATCATCATGCGTGCGGTGATGTCCGTGCCACCGCCAACGCCGGCATGCGTCACGACTTCGACCACACGTTCCGGAAAATTGCCCTGCGCGCGCAGAATTCCTGGCGCAGCCAGAACAGCGCCCGCCCCGAAACCAAGACGCGCCATGGTGCGACGTTTCAACATGAATGTCATGAAGCCCTCCTCCGGCTTGGGGATTGTCTGCGTCCCCTTTCGGAACAGCCTAGCCCTGATGCCGATACTCTCCAAGGGGTTGGCTTGCGCGCTGCCCCGCGCCAAGACATGCTTGGCCCAACCATCAAGGAGCTCTTAGCCATGATTGCACGCCGCCCATTGCTTGCCGCCACGGCTGCCGCGCTTGCCGCGCCGCGCCTTGCCGCGGGCCAGACCGCCGCGCGCACGCTGCGCTTCATTCCGCAAAGCAACCTGTCCAGCATGGACCCAGTCTGGAGCACAGCCGTCATCGTCCGCAATCACGGCCTCATGGTCTATGATACCTTGTTCGGCCTGGGCGCGGATTTTCGCCCAAAGCATCAAATGCTCTCAGGGCATG
>CAMCHA010000297.1 GCA_945874515.1 Asaia bogorensis | reverse complement strand
CGGGGCCGCGCGCATTTGCAGGGTGACGCGCCGCGTATTCTGGTGATCCAGGCGCCCTATTATCGCAATGTTGTGGAAGGCATGCGCCTTGGCGCCATGGCGGTGTTCCAGGATTTGAAGGCCGAGATTGAAACCGTGGATGTCGCCGGCGGGTTTGAATTGCCGGCGGCACTGCGGATGGCAATGAAGGCCCGGCGGCGCTGGGATGGGTATTTGCTGCTGGGCTGCGTGGTGAAGGGTGAGACGGATCACTACACCTTCATCTGTGATGCCATCTGCAAGGGTGTGATGGATATCGCGGTGGAAAGCGGTGCGCCGATTGGCTTTGGCTTGCTGACGGTGGACAGTCTGGCGCAGGCGGAAGCGCGTTCACGCCCTGATCGCATGAATAAGGGCATTGAAGCCGCCCATGCGCTGGTTGCGCAAATCGCCGTGGCGCGGAGCTGGGGGCTGGCATGAAAGCCGAAAGGCGCGCGCCTGCGCGCCCACGTACAGGCGCCCGCGTTGCCGCGGTGCAGGCGCTATTCCAAAGTGAACATACGGGTGAGAGTGTTGAGACCGTCGCGGATCAATTCATCCGCCACCGTATTGGCGCGCCCGCTGGCCCGATTGAATTTGAAGAAGGCGGCGTGCCGGATGCGCATATTCCGCTGTTCCAGGCGATACTGAAGCAGGTGGCCGATCACGCAGAAGTGGCCGATGCCGCGATCATGGATTGCCTGCAAAAGGGATGGACTCTGGACCGGCTGGACCCTGTGTTGCGCGCGTTGTTGCGCGCGGCGACTGGCGAATTGATGCAGGCGCATGAACCGCCAGCGCGGGTCGTGATCAACGAATATCTGGATATCGCTGCGGGCTTTCTGGATGAGGAAGCAACCCGCTACGCCAATGGTATGTTGGATACGCTGGCGCATCGGTTGCGCCCGGCGGATTTCGCGCCAGGCGCCTGAAGCGCGCCATGGGCCTGCCCCGCGAATTCGCCCTGATCGCGCGGCATTTCCGCCCGCTGGCGGGTGATGGCGCGCTTGATTTGGGCGATGACGCCGCGCTGCTGACGCCGCCCGCAGGGCAGCAATTGGTGCTGGCGGCGGATGCGCTGGTGGAAGGCGTGCATTTTCTGCCCGATGATCCGCCCGGCATGATCGCGCGCAAATTGCTGCGGGTGAATCTGTCTGACCTGGCGGCGATGGGGGCTGCGCCGCTGGGTTATTTGATGACAACGGCATTTACGCGCGGCACGCCGGATAGCTGGATTGCGGATTTCGTCGCGGGCCTTGCCGAAGATCAGCAGCGTTTTGGTATTGCGGTTTTGGGCGGTGATACGGTGGCAACGCCTGGCCCTGCATGCTTTTCGCTGACCATCATCGGGTTCGTGCCGCCGGGGCAGGCTTTGCATCGGCGCGGCGCGCGGATTGGCGATGAGATTTGGGTCTCAGGCAGTATTGGCGATGGCGCGCTCGGGTTGCGTGTGCTGCAGGGCAAGCTGGCTGCCGATGCGGAAGGGCATTTGGCGCGGCGGTATCACTTGCCGGAACCCCGCTTGGCGCTTGGCCAGGCGCTGCGCGGCGTGGCGCGGGCGGTGATGGATGTCTCGGATGGGTTGGTGCAGGATTTGGGGCATCTCTGCCGCGCGGCGGGGTGCGGGGCGGAGATCATGGCCGATGCTGTGCCGCTTTCCGCCGCTGCAAGCGCGGCCTTGGCGGGTGATGCCGCGCTGCTGCCGCTGATCCTGACTGGCGGCGATGATTATGAATTGCTTTTTGCCGCCGCGCCCAAAGATGCGGTGGCGGTGCGGGCCGCCAGCGTGAAGGCCGGCGTGCCGGTGGCGAGGCTTGGGCGCTTCATTGCGGGTGAAGGCGTTGTGGTGCGCGGTGGCTCAGGTGCCGCCATCACGCTGCCACAAGGTGGCTGGAGCCATTTCTAAGCCGCGCTATTTGTCCTTCTGCCCCGGCGTGTAACCGCCGCCATCGGTCGGGCGCAGCGCTTCAAACATTTCCGTCACCGCTGCGTAATCGCGATAGCCGCAGCGCGCCAGCGGTTGCGCCTTCGCCGTATCGAAACGGCCATTGGTGATATAGGCCTCATCTATGTGAACGCCGACAACCTGGCCGATGATGATCCAACCCTTGACCGGCGCGCCATGCATATCCTGCAACTGCATGGAATGCACCACTTTGCATTCCAGCGCGGCCGGGGAGGCTGCGACGCGCGGCGCCTTCACCACGCGGCAGGGCGCGGTGGCGAGCGCGGCTGCTTCGAATTCACTGATACCTTCGGCAAACGCATCGGATGAAATGTTCATCGCATCGAATAGCGGCTGGGTGCAAAGGTTGAAGACGAATTCCCCGGTGGCGATGGCATTGGCGGCGCTGTGCTTCATGCTTTCGCTGGTGAAAGCGAGCATTGGCGGGCTGGAATGCACGGCGTTGAAGAAGCTATAGGGCGCCAGATTGGGCCGGCCTTGCTGATCAAGGCTGGAAATCCAGCCAATCGGACGCGGCGCGATAATGGCCTTGAAGGGGTCATGCGGCAGGCCCTGGCCAAGATGGGGTTCGTAGAACATGCGAAAGCCTTTCGTGTGGTCGGCGTTGCTGTAACGCCAGCGGCGCCTTCAGGGAAGCGCGGATGCTTTCCTGCCTATCCCTGCAACCAAGTTGGGTGCAAAGGGGGGCGATGAACCCGAAACTCTTCCTGGGTCTGGCCTTTGGCTTTGCCTCTGCCCTGATCTGGGGCGGCCATGCGGTCATTGCGCGACCCGTGCTGGCGGATGGCAGCTTCGGCAGCTTTGACCTGGCGGCGTTTCGCTACGGTGTTGGCATGATGGCGCTGCTGCCCTTTGCCTGGGCGGCGCGCGCCACGCTGCTGCGGCTTGGGCTCAAGCGCATCCTGTTGTTGGCGCTGTTTGGCGGTGCGCCCAATCTGATGCTGTTCCTGGTGGCGCTGGTCTATGCGCCGGCATCGCATGGCGGCACCATTGCGCCCATGACGGCGCCGATTGTCGGCGCGATCCTGGCGATACCCTTGCTGAAGGAATGGCCCACGCAGGGCCGGGCGCTGGCGCTCGCGGCCATGGTGATGGGGGTATTGATGATTGGCTGGGATGGCGTGATGGGCGATTACCCCGGCGCCTGGCGCGGCGATTTGCTGCTGATGGCATCCGGCGCCACCTGGGCAGTGTTTACGCTGCTGCTGCGCCGCTGGCAGGTACCGGCGATCCCCGCCACCGCGGCCATCACCATTGTCTCTGGCTTGGCGATCCTGCCCTTCTGGCTGCCCCTGCGCGCTGCCGAGGTGTTTGCCATGCCGGCGGGCTTGGTGCTGTTCCACTTGATCGTTCAGGGCCTGGTGCTGGGCTGTGTGGCGATGTTCTTCTTCGCCCGCGCGGTGGAGCTTTTGGGGGCGACGCGCGCCGCCACGCTTTCTGTCATGGTGCCGGTGGTGGCGCTGCTGCTGGCGGGGCTTTGGTTGCGCGAACCGCTTTCCTGGCTGCACATTCTGGGGGCGGGCTTGGCCGTTGCTGGGATGCTCGCCGCGGTGCTGTTCACTGGAAGGAAAAGCGCATGAATGCGATCACCGCTCCGATGCCGCTTGGCGATGTGCAATTCGATTACATCTGGTGGGGCCATGTTGCGGCCACGGACAGCAAGATGCCGCATGTGTATGAATTGGCGCCGGGCGTGCTGAGCTGGACCGGCTGCAATGGCCGCGGCGTGGCTTTGGCGACCGCGCTCGGGCGCGAATTGGCCAAGGCGAGTAATGGCACGGCTTTGGCCGATATCGTGGCGCCGGTGGAAAAGAAGCTGCGCCAGATTGCCGGGCATGAATTCCGTGCCTTTGGCATTGCCTGGACCATGGCCCAGAGTCGCTGGCGCGATGGGCGGGACTGACCTGCTCGTTTGCTGGTTATGTGCCGCTGCTGGTATTAGGGTTGTTGAAAAACGCGGTCATCGAGCCGCGACAGGTTGATGGTTGGAGAGATTGCCAATGACACCGCCACTTGATGCCGCCGCCCCGGCGCGCCCGGAAAACTTCCGCTATTCGCCCATGTTCCCGCT
>CAMCHA010000296.1 GCA_945874515.1 Asaia bogorensis | reverse complement strand
GTCACTGAACGCATTCCAGCCACGCTTGCCCTGACGTTGCCGGCACTAGCCATCAAGATATGCCTTGGCATACCGGCGGGCATTTATGCCGCGCTGCATCGTAATTCACTTGCTGATCGCGTGGTCATGATTATCGCTGTGGCGGGCTTCACCGTTCCTTCCTTTGTGTTGGGTTTGTTGCTTGTGCTGGTTTTTGCCGTGCAGCTTGGCTGGCTTCCTTCGGGTGGGCAGGAAAGCTGGCGCCACGGCATTCTGCCGGTGATTACCCTTGGGCTTGGCGGCGCGGCCGTATTGGCGCGCTTCACGCGCAGCGCCATGCTGGAAGTTCTTGGGCAACCCTTTATCCGGACAGCGAGCGCCAAGGGCGTACCCTGGCGCGCCGTTGTCATCGGCCATGCTTTGCCGAATGCCGCTATCCCTACTGTAACCATCATCGGCTTCATGGTTGGGACACTAATCGCCGGTGCTGTGGTGGTTGAAAGCGTCTTTTCCTGGCCAGGTGTCGGAAGGCTTCTGGTAGTCGCCGTCGCCAACCGTGATCTTGCTGTTGTGCAGTGTATTCTTTTGCTGGTGGCGATCACCATGGTCTGCGCAAATCTGATCGTTGACTTGCTTTATGGCCTGCTAGACCCGCGGCTTCGCGCTGCGCCAGGAAGGGTCGCCTGATATGCCTGAAGCGCCGCTTATCGTGGCTGAATCCACGGCGCCCCCCAAGCGCCGACGTGCGGCGCTACCTGCTTTGGTCATTTTTGGCATGGCGTGGTTGATGCTGATGCTGGCGGTGGCGGTGCTTGCCGATGTGATTGCACCTTACGCCTATACCGCACTTGATTTGCGCAACCGGCTTTCTCCGCCCATTCTTTTCGGGGGGACATGGATTCATCCGCTTGGGACTGATGAATTAGGGCGGGATGTGGTTTCCCGTCTGATCTACTCCATCCGTACAAGCCTGCTGATTGCCTTTGGTGCGACCATCATTGGTGCGGCGGTCGGAACCTCGCTGGGTTTTCTTGCCGCGCATTTTCGTGGCTTGGTTGAGCAGGCTGTTTTAGCGCTGGTGGATTTTTCCGCATCCTTGCCCTTCCTGATTCTAGCCCTCGCGGTGCTGGCCTTCTTTGGTAATTCCCTTGGACTACTGGTCTGCCTTTTGGGTTTGCATGCCTGGGAACGCTATGCGCGGATTGCGCGTGGGCTTGCGCTGGCCGCTGGTGCGCAGGGCTATGCCGCTGCGGTGCGCGGGCTTGGTGCTTCGCCCTGGCGGATTTATGGGCGGCATGTGCTACCCAATATTGCCTCCACCTTGATTGTCTCCATGACGCTCGCCTTTCCTGAGGTCATCTTGCTCGAGTCAGGCCTGTCCTTCCTTGGCTTGGGTGTGCAGCCGCCAGAAACATCGCTCGGCTCAATGGTCGGTTATGGGCGTGAATATCTTACGCGGGCGCCTTGGATTCTGCTGGCACCCGCCAGCGTTATCATCCTGACAACGCTGTCTGTTTCGCTGATTGGTGATTGGCTGCGTGATGGGCTTGACCCGACGCTGCGGTAGCATCGCGCCAAGCCTTATCCATCAAGATGCGCGGCGCAGCGCGGTGGGGTAAAGGCGGCCAGTTGGGCCGCGCATTGCTTCAAGCACGAAGCCGCGCGGCATTTCATGCAGCTCTGCCACCGGCGTGAAATCCGCCGAAGCGTCAAAGGCGCTGCGCAATGGGCGCCCTTCCATCGCTGCAGTATCAATGCCCAGCATGTGAAGGATTGTGGGGACAATATCCGTCAGATCAGCGGGTTCTTCCACCACTGCGCCATGGCGAAAAGCGCCACCTTGGATCACAAGAACAGTGGCGAGTTCAGCGCGATGCAGCCCACCATGCATGCCGCCGCCTTCCGGCACATCAGGCGCATCAAATGGCGCGGTACCCGGAAGGCCCCATTCATCAGGCCCTTCCTGGCCAGCAAAAGTCGCCACCAAATCGGCGCTTCGTGCATGCGCGCTGCCCAAAAGTGCTAGAGGTATGGCCTCTCCCGCTGCCAGGATTGAAGGGTCTCGCGCCAATACGGGCCCCGCCCATGCTTGTGAGGCCAGGAAGCTGGCCACTTGTGGTGCCAAGGCGCGGTCCTTCAGCCATATGCCAGGTGCCGCTGCGGGCGCGACCACCACATCAATATCCGGCCCCATGCCAGTGCCAGCACGGAAGCCCGCACGCTGCAGTTCTGTGCGCAAACAAAGCTTCCCTCTGCCAGTGACATGGCCATGGTCAGATAGGACAATAATGGAAATTTCCTTCGCATCAGGCTGAGAGTCTCGCCATGCGATTATCCGGCCAAGCACGGCATCCGCCGCAAGAAGAGCACGCTGCGTATGCGCCGCCCGCAACCCACCCCAATGGAAGGAAACATCGGGCTCAGAAAGCCAAAGCAGGGCAACATCCGGCTTTATCTGTGGCAGTACGTAATCAAGCAGTACGCGCCCGGCGAATTCAACCCGCGCTATATTCGGTACCTCTGCGGGCGGTGTTGCGCCCATGGCATCACGCACGCGGCGTGCGGTTTCGCCTTCGGTATCTTCAACATTCCAACGAAACGCGCCGAGGCGTTCTGCCGCCGGGTGAAGCAGCCGCGCTGCCCCCGCCGTGCCGGCGCTGACAAGCGCAAAGCTGAGGCCATGAGGTGCGAGGCGTTCCGCCAAACTAGCGCGTTGCAATGGCGATTCTGCGCCGGCGGCGAGCACAAGGACATCCTCAACCAGCTTTGTTCGCAGCAGGCGATCCGGCGCCACCGACGCATCAAATAGCGTATTGGCGACGAGCCCATGGCCCCCGGGGCGACAGCCTGTGATCAGCGATGGCGTTGCCACGCGGGTTTCTGACGGAAAGATACTGCGCGCGTGCGCGAAGCGCGTTCCGTTGGTAGAAAGCGCAAATAAATGCGGCGTTGCAATGGCGTTGACCATATCTGGCCGTAGCCCATCGAGCGCCACCATGATGAAGCGTGTCATGAAAGTGTCATCCAAAAGAGGGCGAGGGAATTCCCGGTAATCTCTTCGACATTAGGCGCGCTGCCAAGGGCTACAGATTTCTCCAGGGAATAAATAGATACTTGAGCGAGCGACTTCATACTATCCCTCAGAGCAAATAAATACAGCGTCTATCTACCCGGAACGCTGCGCTAAGATCGCTTTTATAAAATTCAAATCACTCTCTCGTGCGCTGCTACTGCCTTGCGGTAGATTCTCGCAATAAAAATAGTTCGTCTCTGCAGCAAGCCAGACTCTCATGTCGCCAGTTCGATGAGGCCGCCTGTCGAAATGTCGGATGATAAGACTATTCAGCACGCCGGATTACGCGACTATTTTTTCGCGCGCGCTACGCGGCAAAGCTTTGCTTGATCCTCAGCATCTGCGCATGCGGCCAGCTACCATAGACATAACCATCACGGGTGTTTTCTGGGCGGCGCAGATCCGGACCCGGCCAGACAAAGATAGTCACTTCAGTCATGATCACCCAACATGGTCCATCTGGCAGCCCGAGCCTTGCGCCCGTTTTTGTCGGGACCCCAACGCCGGCAGCTGCGTCAGACAGACAACGTCAAGGCAATTTCGCCGTCTGCTCCCGGCGCCGCAAAAGGAAGACAATTTAGCGCCAGTTATGGATTTCACGGCCTGCCCACCGGGGGACTTGAACCCCCACACCCTTGCGAGCTACGGATTTTAAGTCCGCTGCGTCTACCATTCCGCCAGGCGGGCCAGGCCAGCGCTTTCTAGACCTTTTCCGCGGCGGGTGAAAACGCCCCTCATCTGCCCCCTTGGCGCGCGCACCAGCCACGCCAAATGAAGCTCCAGGCGGCTTCCAAGCCCCGGGCATAGGTGGCGGCATCGCCCAAGGGGCCGAGCGAGAGCCGCGCCCGGATCGCGGCCAGCCCTTCCGCATCCCGCGCAAAGGCCACGGCCTTTTCGATGTAATCCGCCGTATCTGTTGCAATCCAATCCGTCAGCTCCACCGCGTTCAGCAGCGTTTCGCCATTGCGGCTGATCATGCCGCCGCGCCCGCGCCGGGTCAGGCTTGGCAC
>CAMCHA010000295.1 GCA_945874515.1 Asaia bogorensis | reverse complement strand
CGCACCGATCTCGCGGCAAAGCTTCACCAGCGCAACCGATGAGATATCCACCGAAAGATTGAGCAGGAAATCGCCACGCGTGAGGCGCGCGCTGAGTTCCGACGCGTAATTCCCTCGCGTGAGGGGCAGGATGGTGTGACGAATGCCGTGCTGCGCGGCAATCGCCTCACCGCGCGCATCCGATGTCAGGATCTCAATCCGGTCCTTTGGCATATCAATATGGCGCAGGATCAGGGGCAGCACCCCTTGGCCGATGGAACCAAAGCCGAGGATCAGCAGGCGGCCAGTGAAAGCAGTGTGTTTCATGTTAGTCTTCCTTCCAAGTCACGCCGCGCGCGGCGCGTTTGTCACGTTTTGCGGGCTGACGAGCAATGGCGCGTCAGCAACTTCCGTCACCAAGGCGCGGTCGAAGCCATTGAAGGCCGTGCGCAATGCCGTGCCATAGGCCCCAAGCTGCCCGATTTCGATCCAATCCCCTTCGCCGATATCACCTGGCAAAGTCCATGGACCTTTCATGACATCTGCCGAATCGCAAGTGGGGCCAAACAGCACAAATTCCTGTGGCGCAGCACCTGGCCTGCTGCTGCCCGCGCGGATCAGTCGGTGCGGAAAGCGAAAGCCCGGCGCCCCCGCATCGGAAAGCGCGCCATAGACACCATCATTCACGTAAAGCGCATTGCCCCGGCGCTGCTGCACCTGGACAACTACCGAAGCGCCGCTTGCCACCAAGGCGCGGCCTGGTTCCGCCCAAAGCTTGGTGCCGGCAGGCAGGGCTGCTGCGCCTTCACGAATGGCCGCCATGAAGGCGGCAAGCGGGGGCGGTTGGCTACCGGGATAAAGCACCGGAAAGCCCCCGCCCACATCAACAATATCCACCGCGACACCGGACATGTTGATCACGTCCGCCGCCATCTTCATGGCGCGGGTCCAGGCGGCCGGGTCCAGGCATTGCGACCCGACATGGAAGGAAATGCCAAGCCGCGCGGCATGCGGGCGGGCGGCACGCAGCAATTCTGCCGCCACAGCGGGTTCCGCGCCGAATTTGCCGGAAAGATCATAGGCCGCGCTGCCCTTGGGAAGGGCAAGCCGCACCACAAGGCCGCGTGCACCTTCCCCGGTTTCGGCCAGGATTTTCCAAAGCTCATCAGCGGTGTCGAGCACGAAATCGCGCACGCCGAAATCATGCCAGGCAGCACGGATCGCGGAGCGGGACTTCACCGGGTGCATGAAATGCAGTTCAGCCTTCGGGAACATGCTGCGCAGCAGTCGAACCTCGGCATCGGAAGCGCAGTCAAAATGCGTGATGCCGCCGGCCGCGATAGCGCGCAGGATCGTGGGCTCCGCATTGCATTTCACGGCATAAAGGACGTCACCCGGAAAGGCTGCCCGGAAATCGCGCGCGGCTTCGGTGACGGCGGCCGGACGCAGGCAATAGACGGGGTTTTCCGGCTGCAGGATCTGCACCAGACCATCCACGGAAGGACAAGGCGGCACGCTGGCGGAACGGTGCAGCGGAGAGACGGCAGTGCGGGTACGGATATGGCTCATCACAGAGACCCCTTTTCGAAGGGAAGAAACGGCGCCCCCGCCGCCGCACCTCAGCCATTTGGGCTGGGTGCAGCGGCGGGAATGAGGAAGCCCGCCGGGCGCCAAACCGCGTTCCGACCCCGAACCCCCCTCGGCCTGCAAAGCTGGCTTAGGGGCAGGGTGGGCGCGCAGCTACGCCTTTAGGGCGCTGCGTTCAAAGCGATGAGGAGGTCATCGCAGAGCGGCAGACAGGCGACACAGGCGGCTCCCTCGAACATTCCGGCCCATTGGTGGCCGGATCGAACAAAGGACGCGTCCCGTCGTTGCTTGTGGCCCGTCTGGAGCATTTTCAAGCCAAGTGGTTTCACTTGGCGGCTCGGAAAATGCGACCAAACAGAGGCTTAGAGCGGATCCCGTGAACTAACGAGAACGGGAAACGCTCTAAAGGGCCTCGCGGCACGTGCGATGGCGTCAGCACCTCCATCCCGGATGGCGCTGACGGGTTTATATGCGGGGTTTATGCCGAATGCAAGAGAAATTTCGCCCCTTATCGTAAAATATCTCGGCGATCCGCCTGATGGCTGCGATTGAGGCGGGAAATTATCCGGCCATCACTTCTTGCTGGCCAAAAGGCACAGATATTCCCAGCCCATGGTGGCGGCAGCCAGTGCGGTGATTTCCGCGACATCATAGGCCGGGGCCACTTCCACAATATCCGCACCGCGAAAATCAATACCCGCCATGCCGCGCAGGATCGCCTGGGCCTGCCAGCTTGCCAGCCCGCCAATCTCGGGCGTGCCGGTGCCGGGGGCAAAGGCGGGATCGAGTCCGTCAATGTCGAAGGAAAGATAGCAGGGGCCTGCGCCAAGCACGCCGCGCGCTTGGGCTATCACCGACGCGATTGGGGATTGATGGACATCCTGCGCCGAGAGGATGGTCACACCCTGCGCACGCGTCCATTCAAACATCTCAGGCCAGGCCGGCGAGCGGATGCCGATCTGCACCATGCGCTGCGGGTCCACCAGCCCTTCCGTAATGGCGTGCCAGAAGACCGCCCCATGGGCAAAGCGCTGGCCGAAATTATCTTCCGATGTATCAAGATGCGCATCTATATGAAGCAGCCCGACAGGCTCACCAAGCCGCTTCGTCAGCGCACGAAGCAGCGCAAGGGTGACGCCATGTTCACCACCAAAGGCGAGCAAATGGGCAAGGCCCGTCGCCTGTTCTTCGATCATGGCGAGGCTTTTCTGGATGTCACCAAGCGCTATGTCGAATTCACCAAGATCGGAAAGATCAAGGGCGGTTGGATCAGCGCCGCTTACCGGATGTCGGCCATCGGTCAGCATGCGCGCTGCGTTACGGATCGCGCGCGGCCCATCACGCGCGCCGGCGCGGTTGGTGGTGCCGACATCCAGCGGCACGCCGGCCACGCAAAAGCCGGCGCTTCGATCATGGGTGCGAGCGCCCAGAAATGAATGCGGCGCGGCGAAGGTGATGGGGGTTGTCATGGGCGTGTCTCACGATTTTGCGTGGCGGAGTATGTGCGGATTTGCGCAAGCAAGGGAGCCCTCAGTTTATCTTGTGGGAGGATCGGCGCGAAAAGAGGCGGATTCGAAGGACCATGAGCGCGGCAAGACTCTTTCTTTGGAAAGATGCTTCCTGTTCTGGGCCTAAGTATCCTTTGAGAATGACATCTCCATTGGGTCACATAGGCGCTGATGGCGGAGTTTGTGGCGCGCGCAACGCCAGCAGCGCCAGAGTCGCGGCAATAGCCAGCGCTGTTGTCATCAACAATACAGCGGTGGGGCCTGCAAAATCCAAGCTCAGCCCGACAATCAGCGGGGCCGTTGCCGTGGCGATGTTGGATGGCAGGGCGATCAAACCCTGGCGTCGGCCATAGCCGTTGGGGCCGAATAGGGCGAGCGGCAATGCACCACGGCTGATCGAAAGAAGGCCAGAACCACCGCCATGCAGCGCGGCGAAAAGCGGCGCCAGGGCAGGTCCGCCAAGTAACAACGCCACTGCCGCGGCTGGATGGGACATGGTGGCGATACGTGCGGAAACCAGCGGATGCATTCTGCGCATCAGCCCGAATTCGGCAACGCGTGCAGCAACTTGCGCTGGCCCCAGCAGCGCCGCTGCGGCAATGGCGGCCGCAGGTGTGGCTCCGGCTTCCATCAAAAGACCAGGCAAATGGGTGCCGATACCCGAATGCACCACGCCCTGCGCAGAAAAGACGAAGGCCAGCACGATGATGGCGTTGCGTGGGCTTTGACCGCCTGCCGCATCAGGCGCTTGGGGCAATGCAGATGGCCTTGACCGCGGCAGGCTGGCATAGACCGCAAGGCCCAAGACAATGTGCAGAACGGCCCAAGTCAGGCAGGCCTCTCGCCAGCCCCAGGCATCTTCGATCCACGCGGTTAGCGGCCAACCAATGGTGCTGGCAAAGCCTGCAATCAGCGTGATGCCGGTAATGGGGCCGCGTGCGCCGCGCCCAAACAACCCGGCCAGTGTCGAGAACGCAACATCATACAGGCCAAAGGCCAT
>CAMCHA010000294.1 GCA_945874515.1 Asaia bogorensis | reverse complement strand
TCAATAATCAGCGCATCATCTTCCCAGGCATCCCAATGGCCCAGCACGATTTCCACAAATTCATCGGCGCGGTCATAGCGCCGATCATGTTCCATCATTTCGTCATGGCCCATATTGGCCGCTTCGCCATCATTCAGGGATGTCACGATATTCCAGGCCGCGCGCCCCGCACTCATCAGATCCAGCGTCTGCATGGCGCGCGCCACATGGAAGGGTTCATAATAGGTGGTGGAGGCGGTAGAACCCAGGCCAAGGCGTGATGTGACAGCGGCCATCATGGTGAGCGTCACCACCGGGTCCAGCTTCACACAGCGAATGCCGTGTTCCACCGTGTGGTGATGGTCGCTGCCATAACGATCGGGCATGGAAAGCCGGTCATCGAAAAAGCCCATGTCGAATTTACCGGCTTCAAGGATGCGGCCGATTTCCTGGAAGAAATCCGCCGTCAGGAAATCCGTGCGCGACTGCGGGTGCCGCCAGGAACTGGCGTAATTCGTGCAGTTTTGTGCCTGCATGAAGCCGACAAGATGCATTTGCCGCATGGTCTATTCCTGCCCTTTGAATAGACCGAGTTTTGCACCTTGGCGGGCAGCGTCAACCTGCTCTCAACCGAGAGCAGCGACCCCCGGCAATTCCTTGCCTTCCAGCCATTCCAGGAAGGCGCCGCCGGCGGTTGAGACATAGCTCATGCGTTCCAGTACGCCGGCATGGCGGAGCGCCGCCACCGTATCACCGCCACCCGCGATGGATTTCAGCGCGCCGGATTGCGTCAGCGCTGCCACGGTTTGCGCCGCCGCCACCGTTGCTGCATCAAAAGGCACCGTTTCAAACGCGCCGAGCGGGCCATTCCACACCAGGGTGGAAGCGGTACGGAGCCGCGCTTCCAGTGCTGCCTCGGTTTTCGGGCCGACATCCAGCGCCATCATGTTTGCCGGCACGCGATCCACGCCCACGGTGCGGGTTGGCGGATTGGCGCGGAATTCTTCGGCCACCACCAGGTCAACCGGCAGCAGGATTTCGCAATGCGCTGCCTTGGCCTGTTCCAGGATCTGGCGCGCCGTTTCGTGCATTTCGGCTTCTTGCAGGGATTTGCCCATGCCATGGCCCTGCGCGGCCAGGAAGGTGTTGGCCATGGCGCCGCCAATCACCAGCACGTCCACCTTGCTGCAGAGATTGCCGAGCAATTCCAGCTTGGTCGAAACCTTGGCACCGCCCACAATCGCCACCACCGGCCGCGCCGGATTGCCGAGCGCTGCATCCAGCGCCTTCAATTCCGCTTCCATCAGCCGCCCGGCATAGGCCGGCAGCAACCGCGCCACCCCTTCCGTGCTGGCATGCGCACGATGCGCCGCCGAAAACGCGTCATTTACAAAGGCATCGCCAAGCTTTGCGAGTGCGGCCGCCATCGCCGGGTCATTCTTTTCCTCACCGGCATGAAAGCGTGTGTTTTCCAATAGCAACACGTCACAATCTGCCAAAGCCGCGACGGCGGCTTCCGCCGCTTCACCCACGCAATCATCACACCAGGCGACAGGGCGGTTCAGCGCCGCAGCCAAGGCTTCCTGCATGGGCTTCAACGACATTTCCGGCACGCGCTTGCCCTTGGGGCGATCAAAATGGCTCAGCACCACCACGCGCGCACCCTTTTGCGCCAATTCCGCGATGGTCGGGCAAAGCCGTTCGATGCGCGTACGATCCGTGATACAGCCATCCTTCACCGGCACATTCAAATCGGCGCGCAGCAATACGCGCTGACCCTTGGCGGGAAGCGCGTCAATCGTCTTGAAAGCCATGATGGAGCCTCCGGAACCAGGAAGGGCAGCACGTGGCGCGCTGCCCCGAAACACTAGATTAGAGAGAGCCGAACAGCGCCGCCGTATCGCTCATGCGGTTCGAAAAACCCCATTCATTGTCATACCAGGACAGCACGCGCACCAACCCGCCATCCACCACCTGAGTCTGCGTCGCATCAAAGGTGGAAGAAGCCGGGTTGTGGTTGAAATCAATGCTGACCAGCGGTTCGGTATTATAGCCAAGAATGCCCTTCAATTCGCCTTCAGCCGCCGCCTTCATCGCGGCATTCACAGCCTCCTTCGTCACACCATCCTTGGCGGGCACGAAATCAAGCGAAACGAGGGAGACATTGGGCGTCGGGATACGAATGGCCGTGCCATCCAGCTTGCCCTTCAATTCCGGCATCACCAGGCCCACAGCCTTGGCCGCGCCGGTCGAGGTCGGGATCGCGGAAACGGCCGCGGCGCGGGCGCGATGCAGATCCTTGTGCAACGTATCCACGGTGTTCTGATCACCCGTATAGGCGTGGATCGTCAGCATGTAGCCGCGCAGAATGCCGAAATTCTCATGCAGCACCTTGGCCACGGGCGCCAAGCAATTCGTGGTGCAGGACGCGTTTGAGATCACCGTCATGTCTTTCGTCAGCGTCTTGTGATTGACGCCATAGACAATGGTGGCATCCGCATCATCGCCGGGGGCCGAAATCACAACCTTACGCGCGCCGGCGGTGATCAGCGCGGAAGCCTTTTCCTTGCTGGTGAAAATGCCAGTGCATTCCATGGCAACATCAACGCCCTGGAAGGGCACCTTGGTCGGGTCACGCTCGGCGCTGACGATGATCGGCGCATAAATTCGGCCATTGGCGGTGATGATGATCTTATTGCCATCCACCGCGACTTCGCCGGGGAAGCGGCCATGCACACTGTCATAGCGGAACAGATGCGCATTGGCTTCCACGCTACCCAGGTCATTGATCGCGACGCATTCCACATCGCGGCGATTGCTTTCAATCATCGCGCGCAGCACCAGGCGCCCGATGCGCCCGAACCCATTGATGGCAACCTTGACGGCCATGATATTTTCCTTCCCCGAAATAACCGAAATCAGACAGCACGCCGCCTGCGCACGGCTTCAACCACCGCATCCGGCGTGATGCCGAAATGCTTGAACAAATCATCGGCGGGTGCCGAGGCGCCGAAGCCCGACATGCCAATGAAAACACCATCCGCACCAAGCCAGCGTTCCCAGCCAAAGCCAACCGCGGCTTCAATCCCAAAACGCGGCGCACTGCCCAAAACGCCAGCGCGATAAGCATCATCCTGCGCCGCGAATAATTCCCAGCACGGCAAAGACACCACAGCGGTTGGAATGCCGGCTGCCTGCAAGGCATCCCGCGCGATCATAGTCAGCGAGACTTCGCTGCCGGTTGCGATCAGCGTCGCTTGGCGCGCGCCATCGGCTTCCGCCAGCACATAGCCACCGCGGGCTGAGCGATTCTCGGCCGTGTCGGTGCGGAGCGTCGGCAGGTTTTGGCGTGATAGCGCCAGCAAGGAAGGCCCATCGGCACGCCGCAGCGCCAATTCCCAGCATTCCGCCGTTTCCATCGCATCCGCCGGGCGGAACACATGCACATTCGGCATGGCGCGGAAAGAAGCGAGATGCTCCACCGGCTGATGCGTCGGGCCATCTTCGCCAAGGCCGATCGAATCATGCGTCAGCACATGAATAACGCGCTGGCGCATCAGCGCGGCCAAGCGCACTGCGGGGCGGAGGTAATCGCCAAAGACCAGGAAGGTGCCGCTATAGGGAATGATGCCTCCATGCAGCGCCATGCCATTCATGGCCGCCGCCATACCGTGTTCGCGCACGCCCCAATGGACGAAGCGACCACTGAAATTGCTGGGCGTAATCGCCGGCACGCCCTTCACATTGGTATTGTTGGACCCCGTGAGATCCGCCGAACCACCGACCAACTCCAGCACGGAAGGCACCAGGGCTTCCAAAGCCTTCTGGCTGGAAACGCGGGTTGCGAGCTTTGGCTTGTCGGCCGCGATTTGGGTGCGGAGCGCCGAAAGCGCCTCATTCCAGGCTTCGGGCAGACGGCCGGACATGGCGCGTTCAAATTCGGCGCGCTGCGGATGCTTGGCGATGCGCTTCAGCCAGGAACGCCGCGCGCCCGCGCCGCGCTTGCCGGCGCTTTCCCACAGCGCCTTGATATCCGCCGGCACTTCAAAAGGCGCCGCAGTCCAGCCGAGCGCCTGCTTGGCGGCGGCGGCTTCAGCCG
>CAMCHA010000293.1 GCA_945874515.1 Asaia bogorensis | reverse complement strand
CAGAATGCGGAGCGCCACTTGCGCGTAGCCCACCGTGCAGGGCACCAAAGCCACTTCAAGGTCCAGAATATCCCCAGCATAGCCGCGATCCAGCACCCAGCGCGTATAAGAAACTGTCTCGGCCGTTTCAGGCACGGAAACCACATCCGCTTCCGAAAGCCCCCATTCGGCGCAGTATTTCAGATGGAGCTTTGTTTCGTCCAGAATGGCCAACACAGCGGCGGCCTTGTCGCGCATGGCGGCCAGGCTTTCGCCCTTCAGCACGGCCAAAGCCTTGGCGCGGGCGAAGTGGATCAGGAATAGATAATCCTGGATCAGATAATGCTGAAACGCCTTGAGCGGTAGCGTGCCAGCCGAAAGCTGCTGCACAAAGGGATGCCAAGTATAATCGCGCCATTCGGTCGCAGCGGCAGCCGACAGCTTGCGAAACAAGCCGCCTTCAGCGCCGAATTCATCCCAAGGCGCGCGCGTCATGCCTCAGCCGCCCGCGTTGCGCGATCCGGAGGGCAGTTTCACCACCAGCCCATCCAGCGCATCCGTCATGATCAATTGGCAGCCGAGCCGGCTGGTTTCCTGCAAATCGAAAGCGAGGTCGAGCATGTCTTCCTCATCTTCCGTCGGCTTCGCCAGCTTGGCGAACCAGGCGCCATCCACAATCACATGGCAGGTGGAACACGCCAGCGATCCTTCGCAGGCGCCTTCAATGTCAACGCTGTTGCGATGCGCGATTTCCAGCACGGAAAGGCCAAGCGGCGCTTCCACTTCCTTCTGCGTTCCGTCGCGTTCGATGAATACCATTTTCGGCATGGCTAATCACTTGTCTTGTCTGTTGTGGAAACTGCGCGGTGCCAGGCAACGGCAAGGCTTGCCGCGGCGCGTTCCGCCTCTGCCGGCGAGGTAAAGCGTCCCATGCCGATCCGCAAGGTGGCCCGGGCGGCTGCCGGTTCAAGCCCGATGGCTTGCAGCACGTAGGAGGGTTCGATTTCCGCCGAGGAACAGGCGGAGCCGGTGGAAACACAGAGCTGCGGCGCGCCGGCCATGAGGCTTTGGGCAGTGACGCCGCCCGGAAAGGTCAGGTTCAAATTGCCCGAAACCCGGGGCGCCGCTTCCGCATTAACGACCAGCCCTGGGATTTCAGCGCGGAGCTTGTTCAGGAAAATCTCTCGCTGGCCGGCGATGCGCCCGGAATCGAGCAGGGCTTCAATGGCGGCAATCCGGCAGGCCTCCCCAAAACCCACCACCAAAGGCGCGGGCAGGGTGCCGGAACGCAAGCCCCTTTCCTGCCCCCCGCCAGAGAACAAGGGCGCGAGGCGCATGCGCGGCCTGCGACGGACATAAAGCGCGCCAATGCCGCGCGGGCCATAGACCTTGTGGCTGGATAGCGACATTAGATCGGCGTGGATTTCCCCGACATCCAGCGAGATGCGCCCCGCCGCCTGGGCGGCATCGGTATGAAAGGCAGCGCCGGCTTCCTTGGCGATGGCGCCAAGCGCGGCAAGGTCCTGGATCACGCCGATTTCATTATTCACGGCCATGATGGAAACCAGCAGCGTCGTTTCATCACAGGCGGCGCGCAGCACTTCGGGATCAAGCAGCCCATCGGCGCCGACTGGCAGGATGACGGGTTCAAACCCTTCCTGCGCCAGATCGCGCACGGATTCGAGGACGCATTTATGCTCGGTCGCGACCGTGATGATGCGCCGGCGCGGATCGCCCTGGCTCGCAGCAAAGCGCGCGGCGCCTTTGATGGCGAGGTTATTCGCCTCCGTCGCGCCTGAGGTCAGGATGATTTCAGCAGCGGAGGCGCCAATCAATTCGGCAATGTGTTCGCGCGCGGCCTCCACCGCTTCGGCGACGGCACGGCCCATGGCGTGTTCGGCGCTGGCGGGATTGGCGAATTGCGCTTCCCAGAAGGGGCGCATGGCCTGGATCACGCGCGGGTCCACCGGCGTGGTGGCGTGGTTATCCAGATAGATGGGGTGGTTCGGGAACGACATGGGGGGAAGATGGGGCGGAATGGGGTGTGGGGCTAGATGGGGGCGTTAAAGCGCTGAATTAACCTAGCCCGGCGCGTGGCGGTGACGGCGGATTGATCGGCAGCACGGATCAAAGGCCAAGGCCATCGGTGTGCCGAGAGCCAATGCTTCGGATTGCTTGCTCATTTGAAGCGCACCACCCAAGAATCTGGGGGTTGCGCGCGCGGCGCTGAGAAGGACCCGCAGCCTAAGGCGCATTCAAGGCGTTTTCTGAAAACGAGGCCTTTTCAGCACGCCTTCTTTCCCGCAGCCTCATCCGCCAGACGAATGAAGAGGAGCCCGCCCCATGCCCCGTACCGGCGCTGCCCCGAGTGAGCGCCCCTTGGCTAACCCCAATTTCATTTATCGGGTGCGTTAGAGCGCAGAGCCCATGAGCGAAAGCCATAGTGATATAGCATTACAAACAGAAAACTTGCAGCCAGAGTAGCGAGCAGTAAGGAGACGATATCAATTCTGGCCGGACCAAAAAATGCAGCGCCGACCAGTAAACTCCAGCCGATAAACAAAAGAAATAAGGCCAGAATGATGATAATCCAGCGTGCCGGGCCGTATGCTTGATGGCCAAGCGTGGTCGGTAGCCATTTCCAAACGGCAAGGATGAACAAAATCAGGGGGACATCCAGCAACCATTGCGGCGCCGTCAATACAGCCGTGGGGAGGTCAATGAAGAAAATAGCCGGCTGGAGGGGCAGAAGGCTGACCAAAGCAGAAACAAGCGATACGGTGGAAAGGGCAAACCAAGGACCACCAGGCGGTATGGCCGCCACAGCGGCGAGACGACCTAATGCCCAATGGAGCAGGACGATCTTTGCCGCCAAGTAAATGAGACCTGCGTAAACAGATATGTCAGTATCTGGACGTAGACCAAAGACGATCCACCGCAATAAGAGGCTGGCCGCGTATACAAAGCCGAATACGGCGCTAAGCGGCGCCCATTGGTCCCATCGTCGCCTCAAGGGCCAAAAAAGAGAAACGAATTTGCTGGCTTCAAGGGCAGTGGCTAGAATTAAGGCCGAAATGATGCTTACAAAAACAGAAGCCAATGAACTATTTCGGCCGAGCGCCGATATAATTTGAGCAGAGATGATATGCACAAAAAAATTGGCAAAACCCGTCAAGATCAAACTACAAACCAGGGCCAGTCCCGCCGCCAACCAAATTTGCGTTTTTACCGTCGCCAAGGCACCAATTCCTGGTTCTTCTAATCGAAGGATGTATCATAGCATAAGGTTTAGCTATGGGGGATGATCTCCAGGCTTCTCAAGGGTAATGGGGGAAGTGGTGAACGTGGCATGACCTGGTCCATCCATCACGTGTCGCTAACTGCGCAGGATCTGGATGCAGCAGCGCATTTCTTTGGCGCGCTGATCGGGCTTGGCGCGGCGCGGGCGCCAGATGCGCGCACCCGCTTCATTGGCGAAGCCGGGCGCGGCTTGCGACTGCATCGGCCTGGCGTGGCGCTGGCGCGATCTGGTGCTGCTTTGCTCGGCCCGATTGGCGGGCGGTATGTGGCGCTTGAGGTTGCGTCCTTGGCGGCGGTGGTGGCGAAGCTGGATCAGGCGGGACTTCCATATGCGCCCGCCTTGCCCGGGGAATTCGCGCAACCGGCGATCTATACGCTGGACCCGGCGCTTAATCTTCTGGTGCTGCTGCAAGCGGGCGCGGCGGCGCCATCAGCGCCCCCGGCCTGGAGTTTCCATCACGTCAATCTGCAAGCGCAGCATGTGCGCGAAACCGTGGCGTTTTACACGGAGATCATCGGCCTCAAGGAAGGGCGCTGGCGATCAGCGGCCAAGCGTGGGGATTTCAGCATAGACCCCGCCGAATTAGCCGTGCTGACCACGGCCGATGACAATAGCGGGCTGCATATCATCCGCCCGGATGCGGGCTTCGCGTATCGCAATCGCTTCGCGCATAACCCTTCCATCGGCGGGCACCCGGCCTTTTGCGTGCCGGATGTAAAGGCGGTGAAGGCGCGGCTGGAAGCGGCGGGCGTGCTGGTTTCCGATGCCGGCGTTTATGCCATGGCGGGGATGCACCAGATTTATGTGCTCGACCC
>CAMCHA010000292.1 GCA_945874515.1 Asaia bogorensis | reverse complement strand
CCGGCGACATCCACGGTTTCAATCTCGGCCTTCAAATCCTGGAACACCGCCATGGCGCCAAGGCGCATGCCTTCCACAACATTGCGATAATAGGGCGCCTGGATCACCAGAATACGCGGCGCGTCACCCTGCAAATGCGCGCGGCCCCGTTTGGGGGAATCAATCGTGCTCATGGCGTCTTCTCCGAAGGAAGAGGGCGGGTTTCCAGCACTTGCAGCCCGTAACCTTCCAGCCCAATCACCGGGCGTGGATTATTCGAAAGCCGAATGATGCGCTTCACGCCAAGATCTTCCAGGATCTGCGCGCCAATGCCGTAATCACGGATTTCCGGCGCAATCGCATTCGTGGCGCCGCGCTTCAGGCGAATGGAAAGCGCATCGGGGCGAGGGTCGCGCAACAGCACCACCACGCCGCGCCCGGCCGCATCAATCATGCGCATCGCCGCATGCAAATCGCCAAGCCCGCGGCCAGAGATAACTTCACGGAACAGAGACGCAGCATGCATGCGCACCAGTATCGGCGCATCGGTGCTGACATCGCCCTTGACCAGCGCCAGATGTTCACCCGGTGCGGCAGTATTTTCATAGACAATGGCGCGCCAGGTGCCGCCTACGGCCTGCTCAACCTCGCCTTCCTGCACGCGGCGCACCAGCTTTTCTGTCCGGCGGCGATGCCCGATCAAATCCGCAATGGTGCCAAGCTTCAGCCCATGATGCTGTGCGAAGGCCACCAAATCCGGCATGCGCGCCATGGTGCCGTCATCATTCATGATCTCACAAATCACACCGGAGGGATTGAGCCCCGCCAGCCGTGCAAAATCCACCGCCGCTTCCGTATGGCCGGCGCGCACCAGCGTGCCGCCTTCCCGCGCCACCAGCGGAAAGACATGGCCGGGCGTGACGATATGTTCCCGCCCCACTTCAGGATTGATCGCAACCGCGACGGTCCGTGCGCGATCAGCAGCGGAAATGCCCGTGGTCACACCATCCCGCGCTTCAATGGAAACGGTAAAGGCGGTTTGATGCCGCGTGCCATTGGACTGTGCCATCAATGGCAGGCCCAATTGATCCACGCGCGCACGCGTCATGGAAAGGCAGATCAGGCCGCGCGCATAGCGCGCCATGAAATTGATCGCATCCGGGGTCGCGAATTGCGCGGGGATGACCAGATCGCCCTCATTCTCGCGGTCTTCATCATCCACCAGGATGAACATGCGCCCGCGGCGCGCTTCTTCCAGCAATTCCTCAGTGGGCGAAATGAAGTCAGCGAAGGACGTACGGATGGCGGTATTGCTTGAATGGGAAGTCATGCCCTGAACTCCAGCATGCGGGCGACGTAACGGGCCAGCGTGTCTATTTCGATATTGACGCGATCACCGGGCTGCAGCGTGCCAAAGCCCGTCATCGCGGCGGTATGGGGGATGATGTTGACGCCGAATGTCGCGCCGTCAACCTCATTCACGGTCAGTGAAACGCCATCAAGTGCGACCGATCCCTTGGACGCGATGAAAGGCGCCAAAGCCTCCGGCGCGCGGAAGCGCCAGCGGACCGAGGCATTTTCGGGCGTCGCCGAAATCACCTCCGCCACGCCATCAATATGGCCGGATACCAGATGCCCGCCCAATTCATCACCAAGTTTCAGCGCGCGTTCCAAATTGACCTTGGCGCCTTTCTTCCAGGCACCCAAAGTGGTTTTTGCCACCGTCTCGGCCGAGGCATCCACGCTGAAGGAATCCGCTGACAACTGCACCACGGTCAGGCAAACGCCCGAACAGCAAATGGAAGCGCCAAGCACAGCCGGTGTTGGTTGCAGCAGGAAATCGGGGGTCACGCCCATCACCAGGCGCAGATCATGCCCGCCGCCGATAGGCTGCACCTCTCTGACCGTGCCGAGCGCGGTGACAATGCCGGTGAACATGGCGCTAATCCTCGATCCGTTCGAATTCAGAGAGCATATCATCGCCGATCGCCCTATGGGACGTGCGACGAAAACGAGGCATGGCGCTGAGCGCGGCAAGACGCAAGCCCTCAGTTGCCGGATGCCCATCGCCACCCATCACGGCGGGGGCGTGAAACCAAGCCAGCCGGTCCACCAGGCCCTGCCGGAGCAGCGCCGCGGCAAGCCCCGCGCCCCCTTCGGCCAGCACGCGGGTCACGCCACGCCGGCCAAGGGCGCGCAGCAGGGATGGCAGATCAAGCCCGCCAGCCGCATGGGCCGGCACGGTCACAATATCCGCACCAGCTTCCATGAAGGGCGCCTGCGCAGCCGGCGGATGGCCGGGCGCCGTAATCACCAGAACCGGCGCCGTGCCTGCACTTTGCACCAGCCGGGCGTAGGGTGGCGTGCGCAACCTGGCATCCGCCACCACGCGCAGCATGGGCACACGCTCCATGCCTGGGATGCGGCAGGTCAGGTCCGGATCATCGGCGAGCACGGTGCCGGACCCCACCAGAATCGCATCATGCCGCGCGCGCAGCGCATGCACTTCGCGCCGCGCCGCCTCCCCGGTGATCCAGCGGCTTTCACCGGAAGCCGTCGCGATGCGGCCATCGAGTGTAGAGGCTAATTTCAGCGTCACCACCGGCATGCCCGCCTGGATGCGGCGGAAAAATCCGGCATTGAGCGCGCGGGCTTCCGCTTCCAGCAGGCCTTCTTCCACGGCAATCCCGGCACCGCGCAGCATGGCAAGGCCGCGGCCATTCACGCGCGGATCGGGATCACGCATCGCCATCACCACGCGGGTGATGCCGGCCTCGGCCAAAGCCTCACAACAGGGGGGTGTTCGGCCGTGATGGGAACAGGGCTCAAGCGTGACATAGGCTGTTGCACCGCGCGCAGCATCTCCAGCACGGCGCAGCGCTTCGGTTTCCGCATGTGGCCTGCCGCCGGGCTGGGTCCAGCCGCGGCCTATCACGCGCCCATCCCTCACCAGCACGCAGCCTACGGCCGGGTTCGGCCAGGCATTGCCCAAGCCCCGCCGCGCCAGGGCAAGTGCTGCGCGCATGTGAAGCAGATCATCATTCATCGCAGCATCATCTGGGCCAGCCCCACGCCGGAGCTATCCCTTCCGCCCCAATTCGCCCAAAAAGGACTGGAAATCCTTCGCCTCACCAAAATTGCGATAGACGCTGGCGAAGCGCACATAGGCCACCTGGTCCAATTCCTTCAGGGTTTCCATCACAATCTCCCCGATCTTGTTGGAGGGGATGTCGCTTTCGCCTTCGGTTTCCAGACGGCGTTGGATGGAATTCACCAGTTTTTCGATGCGGTCCTCATCCACCGGGCGCTTGCGCAAGGCAACGCGGATGGAACGCGCAAGCTTTTCACGTTCAAACGGCACGCGCCGCCCATCGGTCTTGATGATGGTAATCTCGCGCAGTTGCACACGTTCAAAAGTCGTGAAGCGCGCGCCGCATTCTGTGCAGGCGCGGCGGCGGCGAATGGCGGCGCTATCTTCTGCCGGGCGGCTATCCTTCACCTGCGTATCGTCAAATCCGCAGAAGGGGCACTTCATGCCGGATAGATCGGGAAGCGATGGCAGAGTTCCATCACCCGCGCCTTCACTGAAGCTTCCACCGCGCTATTGCCGGCTTCATCATTGGCCCGGGCCGCACCATCCAAAACTTCGCCGATCAGCTTACCGATTTGGCGGAATTCCGCTTCGCCAAAGCCGCGCGTTGTGCCGGCGGGCGTGCCAAGGCGCACACCCGATGTCACCATTGGCTTTTCGGGGTCAAAGGGAATGGCGTTCTTGTTGCAAGTCAGATGCGCGCGATTAAGCGCGGCTTCCGCCACCTTCCCGGTCAGCTTCTTTGGCCGCAGATCAACCAGCAACAAGTGATTGTCGGTGCCACCTGTCACCAGATCCAAACCTTGCGCCTGCAATTCACCCGCCAGCGCCTTGGCATTGGCCACAATCTGGCGCGAATAGGTGCGGAATTCCGGGCGCAGCGCTTCGCCAAACGCAACGGCCTTGGCCGCGATCACATGCATCAGCGGCCCGCCTTGCAGGCCGGGGAAAACCGCCGAGTTGAATTTCTTGGCCAGCGCTTCGTCATTCGTCAAAATCATGCCGCCGCGCGGCCCACGCAAAGTCTTATGCGTGGTGGTGGTCGCCAC
>CAMCHA010000291.1 GCA_945874515.1 Asaia bogorensis | reverse complement strand
CGTGTTGGGTCGCCAATCACGGCCTTGGGCAAGCGCTGATCAACATTCAGCGTGAACTCCAATCGCTTGCGTGTGACATCGGGCGCCATCAGCGCAGCACAGCTTTGGATTACCTCATGCAGAAGGAAGGTGCGCGTGGCTAGTTCCATACGCCCTGATTCAATTTTGGAAAGATCGAGTAAGCCATTTACCAATTCCAGCAGATGCTTGCCCGCGTTGCTGAGATTGCGGATTTTGTCGCGTTGATCGCTAGCCAAGCGCTCATCATCCAGCAGCAATTCGGAAAAACCCAGGATGCCATTCAAAGGTGTACGCAATTCATGTGACATGCGGGCAAGGAATTGGCTTTTTGCTTCACCTGCGGCGCGCGCAGTGTCGCGGGCCGTCGCCAAATCCTGCATGGCGCGCTTGAGCGGGGTGATATCGGTGCGGATGCCGACCACCCCACCATCAGGGGTGCGGCGTTCAGTGATTAGCACCCAGCGCCCATCGGGCAAAAGCCGCTCCATCGGCGGATGATTGCCGCGGTGAAACGCCTTGCTGACGGAGACGAATTTCTCGATATCCCCCTGCGCCTGCGGATATTGTCCACGCAGGGCACCTTCGCGCATAATGTCATCGAAAAGCGCGCCTGGTACGATAAAGGGTGCGCTGATCTTGTAAAAATCCTTGTAGCGACTGTTACATGCAATCAGCCGGTCATCCTGATCGAACATGACGAAACCGTCCGACATGGATTCAAGAGCGTTTTCAAGGGTGCGTCGCGCGGTAGCGCGCTCATCTTCCACGCGTTCCCTTTGCCGCAGCCCGACCATAAGGGCGCCAGCCACCAATAGTATCATCAACCCGAGCGCACCCGAGACCAGAAATGCCCGGCTGCGATCCGCATACCAGCCACTCAAGGCGGTATCCACCTCAAGCGTTACAGCAACTGTCAGCGCGGGATAGAGTGTCGGGCGCACTGCGGCGAAGACCATTTCCGACGAGAAGCGACTTCTGATCTGTTCCGCTGTTGCTATTCCACGAAGCGAAGCCGCCGGCGGGACAAGTTTCTGCCCGATCCGCGTCTCATCATGCGGGACAGAGGCGAGTAAGGTCCCGTCATCCCGTTCAAGCGTTACCCTGAGGCCCAAGCTTTCACCGGCACCTGAAAGGATGCTTTGCACAACGGGCACCGGCACTTCTGCGACTGCCATCACCGGCCCCAGGGTCGGCAGAACGATATTGCGGGCAAAGAAAAGCGTCCATTCGCCGGTGTTGGCATTCAGCACCGGCCCGCCAATCAACACACTACCTCCACGTGCGGCGACTTCCGCGAAGGAAGAAGCGCTTGGCAATGACAACCGCCGACGGCGTGATACGGGCAAGGCAGTCGCAACCGGCAGCCCATCTGCGTCAATTATCAATATGTCCCGATAGGTGAAGTTTTGATTGTTCAATTCGCGCAGCACACGATTGACCTGGGATACTTCCAAGCGACCGTCGCGCTGAAACGGCGTTAGCACCGCAGGCAAGCCTGCCAACATGGCATCAACCTGGACAAAGGAACGGTTGATCGCCGCTTCGGTCGCACGCCCGATCTTGTTCAAGGAATCATTGGCTGCGGCGATTTGCGCTTCCTTGGCGCGGTTCACCATCAATGTGGTCGCCACAATTTGCGCAATCAGCAGTAACAGCGCGGCAAAAAGGACCGCATGGCGAAGGAAGCGTGTGGAAAACACGCCGCTACTCAGCCCGTGCGCTTATGCCGAGCACGGGCGCCAGGGTCTTGTTCCAGGCATCCACGCATTCAGTGCCGCAGCGCCTAACCCAGCCTGGCAATATGCTATCGGTCAGCAATTGGCGCCGCCGCTGTTCGTCAGTTTCAGAAACGGGCACGATCACCATATTGCCGCGCCGGCCGTTCCGACAGCTTGGCTGGCCGGCATTGCAGGCAAGCCCTTCGCCCGTTTCGCGATCCGCCGCGTCCCAGATATCGGCTTCAAGCTTGGCGATTTCCGTGCGGATGGTATCGCGCGCCCATTCCGGCAGCGCATTCCAAGTACCGAGATTGGCGCCAAAAATGGACAGGCCCCATGTGATCGCCATGCTATGCACATGGGTGGTCACTTCATGCAGGCCGATATCATTGCCGGACAGTGTACCAGTGACGGCGCATTCCACCACGCCGGATCTGATCGCGGAAACAATCTCGGCAAAGGGGATCACAACCGGCGTCGCCCCAAGTGCGGCGAACATTTCCGATTGGCCAACCGAAGATGTCCGGATGCGTCGCCCCGAAAGATCGGCAAGCCGGGAAAACGGCCGGCGGCAAAATACGACCTGCGCGGGATAGACATAAACCCCAAGCAGTTCGACATCATACCGATCACGCAGGGTTTCGGTCAGATGCCCCCGGAAAGCGGCGACCGAACGGCGCAGCGCGGCGATATCGGGATTGACTGCGGGCAGGTCTATGGCGTTGAATTCTGGCTCCTCGGTGCTCACAACAGCAAGCAGCGCCGTCCCAAAGGAAACGACGCCAAGGCGCATCAGGGAAAGCATTTCCTGGCCGCGGATGCCGCTGCGGTCGAAGGGGGCAATCTCCGCTACAATGCGTCCGTTGGTCGCTTTTGAAATACCTTCACGCCAGAAGGGCTCCTCGTAGCGCAGATACTGGCTGACATCAGCAAGCCCGCCCACGATGCGCATGCGAATGGGCTCTTCTGCCTGGACCGGAACAGGGCGCAAAACGGCGGGGCAGAGCAGCAAGGCCAGCACCAGCAGTAGGCCGAGGCGCTGCACCCTGCCGGGCGCAGGCAGAGGAGAAGGGCCGGACGGGCGGGAGTGGAATGATCTCGTCATGCGCGAAGCCTACAGGATTTTACTACCAATACGCGAGTTTTTTCGTCGCCTTTAAGCCATTCCGGGGGCCGGCCTGAGTCGCCCATTTCAGGGCGTGGCCTCAACTGGCCGTGGGGGCCGTCGCCAGGGCAAGGTCCAAGGCACGCTTCAAGGCAGGAGAGTCAGGCTCCACACGCGCCGGGAAACCCTGCACCTGCCGTCCATCCCGCGAAACCAGGTATTTGTGGAAATTCCAGCGCGGCTCGCCGCCCGCTCGTGCTGCGGCCCAGCGGTAGAAGGGATGCGCTTCCGGCCCCCTCACTTTGGAAAGTGCCGCCATGGGGAAGGTGATGCCAAATTGTGCGTCGCAAAATTCCTTGATCTTGCGGCCATCCTGGCTTTCCTGATTGAAGTCATTGGAAGGCACGCCAAGCACCACCAGCCCGGCACCTTCCTGCGCTTCATGCAGGCGTTGCAGCGCGGCATATTGCCCCGTGAAGCCGCAGAAGGATGCGGTATTCACCACCAGCAAGACCCGCCCACGCCAAGCGGCCAGGTTGTGTTCGCCGCCTTCCAGGGAGGGGAAGCGGAAATCCCAGGCGTTTGCGGGCGCGGGGGCGGCAGCCATCAGGGGCAGGGCCAGCAAGGCACGGCGGGTCAACTTAACCATAGCGTTCCTCAAGCCAGGGATCGCCCTGATTGTGATAGCCGCGCACCTCCCAAAAGCCGGGGCGGTCTTCCGCCAACAATTCGATGCGCGTTAGCCATTTCGGGCTTTTCCAAAAATAAAGCCGCGGCAGCACAAGCCGCACGGGGCCGCCATGCTGGCGTGAAAGCGGCGCCCCTTCCCAGGAATGCGCCACCATCACATCAGCAGCAGCGAAGGCTTCCAGGGTCAGGTTGGTAGTATAGCCATCATAGGATGTCATGGACACGAAGCGCGCTTCAGGGTGCGGGCGGGCCATTTCCAACAGGGTCGCCGTGCGAACGCCAGTAAAGCGGTTATCATACCGGCTCCATTGCGTGACGCAGTGGATGTCGCAGACCATTTCGGTTTGCGGCAGCGCCATGAAGCCTTCCCAATCGAAAGCGAGCCGATTTTCCACCAGCCCTTCCAGACGCAGCCGAAACTTGACGGTGCTGACGTCGGGCTGCACGCCAAGATCAAGCACTGGCCAATCCTTCACCAACGTCTGGCCAGGCGGCAGGCGATCTCTCGCTGGGTCAGCAGTGGTGCCGGTCAGCAGGCGGCCTTCTTCGGCCCAGCGTTCCTTGGTCCGCACAAGCTTTTCGCGGAT
>CAMCHA010000290.1 GCA_945874515.1 Asaia bogorensis | reverse complement strand
GCCGGTTCATGGCGCGCCACTTCCGGCATCAGCGCTGGGATGACCGCGCTTTCGATATAGGGCGGGTTGCAGAGAATCAGATCAAACCGACGGCTGACTGCCGCCGCCCAATCGCCAGCCAGGAAGCGCGCCCGCCCGGCCAAGCCAAGGCGCGTTGCATTGCGCGCGGCAAGTGCGGCCGCTTCGGGCTTCAGGTCAACGCCAACCGCGCTTGCGGCGGGCAATTCACTCAGCACCGCGAGCAGCAAGGCCCCGGTCCCGGTACCGAGATCAAGCACGTGCAGCGCCGCACCCTTATCCGGGCAGGCTTCCAGCGCGGCTTCGACCAGGCTTTCCGAATCCGCGCGCGGAATGAGCGTGGCGGGGGAGACTTCCAGGTCGAGCGTCCAGAACCCCACGCGCCCGGTCAGATAGGCAAAGGGCTCATGCGCGACACGACGCGCGAGCAGCCCCGCGAATTGCGCGGCTTGATCCAGCAGCACGGGCGCGCGTGGGTCTCGCAGCAAAGCTTCCTCGGATTTGTTCAGCACGTGCGCGAGTAAGCGGCGCGCTTCCAGGCGCGGGGCTTCAATCGCGGCACCGCGCAGCCTTTGTCCGGCCTGACAGAGAAAAAAGCCAATCGTGCCAGCCGGATCGGCGCAGCGCGGTTCAATCACGCGGATTCTGCCGCCAGCCGCGCCGCCTGGTCTTCCGCGATCAGCGCATCAAAGATGTCATCGAATTCGCCCAGCATCACGCGGTCAATCTTATGCAGCGTCAGGCCAACCCGGTGATCCGTCACGCGCCCTTGCGGGAAATTATAGGTGCGAATGCGTTCGGACCGATCCCCGGTGCCGACCTGGCTGCGCCGATCCGCCGCGCGAACTTCGGCGGCGGCACTTCGCTGCTTTTCATAAAGCCGGGCCCGCAATATCTTCATCGCCTTGGCGCGGTTCTTGTGCTGGCTTTTTTCTTCCTGCATCGCCACCACGATGCCGCTTGGCATATGGGTGATGCGCACCGCGCTATCGGTCTTGTTCACATGCTGCCCGCCAGCACCGGAAGCGCGATAGGTGTCAATGCGCAGATCCTTGTCTTCAATCTGCACATCCACTTCCTCGGCTTCCGGCAATACGGCAACCGTGACGGTGGAAGTATGGATGCGCCCCTGGGTTTCGGTTGCCGGCACGCGCTGGACGCGATGCACACCGCTTTCATATTTCAGCCGGGCGAAAACCCCGCGCCCGGCGACCTCAGCCGTGGCACCCTTGATGCCACCCAATTCGTTTTCGTCATATTCCAGCACTTCAAAACGCCAGCCGCGCCCTTCGGCATAGCGCTGATAGCCGCGAAATAATTCCGCCGCGAAAATCCCGGCCTCATCCCCACCCGCGGCCGGGCGGATTTCCAGAATGCCGCTGCGTTCATCCGCCGCATCGCGCGGCAGCAGCATAATACGGATTTCATGTTCAAGCGCCGGCACGCGTTCCTTTTGCGTCAGCCATTCAGCTTCCGCTAATTCGCGCATTTCGGGATCAGCCAGCATGGCCTGGGCTTCATCCCGCGCGCGTTCAGATGCGCGGTAGTCAGCGTATTTTTCAACCAGCGGCTCAAGTTCCGCCAATTCCTTGGACAGCACGCCAATATCCGCCCCCGGCGCGGTGGAGAGCATATGGCGCACCTCCTCCGCGCGGGACAGCAGGCGATCAAGTCTGGCGGGTAGGCTCATCGCAAACGGGCCGGAATATCCGCGAGTGCGACGCTTTCCTGCGTGCCGGCATCAAGATCACGTAATTGCGCGACACCGGCGGCGATTTCTGTTTCGCCCAAAATCACGGCGGCGCGGGCATTGATGCGATTGGCGCGTTCCATCCGGCGCTTGAGATTGCCGCGATAGGCGATTTCCGCCACCACCCCCGCCGCGCGCAATGCCTGCAACAGATCAAGCGCGGGGCCTTCCGCCTCATCGCCCACAGGGATAACCGCAACCGGGCGCGGCGCCGTTGGGCTTTCAGTCAGCAACATGGCAAGCCGTTCAATCCCCGCCGCCCAGCCGACCGAAGGGGTGGGTGGGCCACCCATTTCCTCAACGAGCCCGTTGTAGCGCCCGCCCGCCATCACTGTACCTTGCGCGCCGAGCCTATCGGTTATGAATTCAAAGGCCGTGTGGCTGTAGTAATCAAGGCCCCGCACAATGCGCGGGTTTTCGCGGAAGGGCACGCCAAAGCGTGTCAGATGCTGTTTTACGGCGCCGTAGAAGGCTGCGGCTTCTGCGGTCAGATGATCCCCGATCAATGGGGCGCCGGCAACAATGGCGCGGTCCGTTTCATCCTTGGAATCCAGAATACGCAGCGGGTTCTTTTCCAACCGCAAGCGGCTGTCATGGCTCAAAGCGTCACGATGGGCGGTGAAATAGGCGACCAGCGCGGCGCGATAGGCATCGCGCGATGGCGCATCGCCGAGCGTATTGATTTCCAGCACCGTGCCTTCGGCGATGCCGAGTTCCTGCTGGATATGCCAGCCACAGGCGATGACTTCCGCATCGGCAAGCGGTTCGGCAGCGCCCAGGATTTCGATGCCAATCTGGTGGAATTGCCGATAGCGCCCCTTTTGCGGGCGTTCATAGCGAAACATCGGCCCGGCATAGAAAACCTTACGCGGCAGGTTGGATTGCGTGAGGCCGTTTGAGACCAACGCGCGGCAGACGCCCGCCGTCATTTCCGGGCGCAGCGTCAGGCTTTCCCCGCCGCGATCGGTGAAGCTGTACATTTCCTTGGAAACCACATCGGAAGTGTCACCAAGGCCACGGGCAAAAACGCGCGTGTCTTCAAAAATGGGCGTCGCCCATTCCTCAAAGCCGTAGAGGCCAGCGATGCGCCGCGCGGCTTCGGCCACTGCATGGTGGCGGCGGAATTCCTCACCGATCAGATCACGGGTGCCACGGGCGGGCTGCAATTGGCTGGACATGCCGGGTCGGTATCCTGTCTGAAGCTGAACAGCAAGTTGGGGCGGGCGGGGGCGGCCTGGGGGTTAAATTGGAGCCTCGGCGCCGGCCACGGCGAAGCTCTCGATCAAAACCCGAAGCCCTTCGGCGATCTCACGCCAACGCGGCATTAACGCAGGGCGGAATTGGATGCGCCAATCAGCACCAGCAGTGGAAAAAAACATCTCGCATGGCTGTCTTTCTCCGGAGCAGGCAACCCTAACGACCCAGCCATCCTCACCAAAATGAACTAGAAGATCATCGCCGGGTCTACCGATTAAACCGTATTCCCTTGGCACCAATAGGTCGCGATCCCGCAGATACCACAGACGGTTTCGCTCAATCGGTCTTACTGGATTAGTGTAGGAGAATCTGACGGAGTCGCAGCGCATGAAGCCAAGTTGAGCAAGACAGTTCCACGTTTCGCGCGTTGCGCCCAAAAACTCCGGGAATGTAGCCATACCAATGAAGCCTGGGCTACTCTGTGTCATTGAAACAGTAAACCAGTCCGTGAGATAATTCCGCGGAATCACCAACCTAACGCCTCGATCATTAAAAGCGATACGGTAACGTTCAGTTGAGAGTTGCGCCATAAACCCACGATGTTCGGTCACGACGCGCTCAGACATTCTGGTCTGCGCCACACCGGGGGCCAAGGGTAGCATCAGCACCAACGGGGCAAATACCATTACACAAAACCAAAGCCTCAGCACCGGGCGACCCAATTTCAGCACGGCCTGCGATCCCGGCTTGCTCATGCGACGAACCGTGCTTTCGCCGTACCGTGCCGATGGCGCAGCATTTCGGCGTGCATCCCTGCCCTTTACTCCGCCGCGTGCGCCGGTTCTTCCGCCGCCTTCGCCATGCGTAGCGCCGCCGCCTTGGCTTCCACCAGGCCCACAATGTGATCCACCATTTCCTCAGACCGGATCGTGTGGTCGGTCTTGCCGGCGCTATAGATCATATGCGTGCCCGCACCGCCGCCGGTCAGGCCGATATCGGTCATCAGCGCCTCACCAGGGCCATTCACCACGCAGCCGATGATCGAAAGGCTGATCGGCTCCACAATATGCGAAAGGCGATCTTCCAGCTTTTCCACCGTGCGGATCACATCAAACCCCTGCCGCGCGCAGCTTGGGCAGGAAATCACCTTCACCCCGCGATGGCG
>CAMCHA010000289.1 GCA_945874515.1 Asaia bogorensis | reverse complement strand
TCGATATTCTCAACGGGCACAAAAAGCCTGTCCCCGCCATCATAAATCAGCTTCAGGCAATCATGCGGCGCGCCCGAAACTTCGATGGTGACCAGGCCTTCATAGCGGCCAATGCCGTGATCCTGGTGCACCACCAAATCGCCCTCGGCAATTTCGGTAGCGTCCGCAATGAATTGATCGGCCCTGCGGCGGCGGCGCGGTGGGCGGGCGATGCGTTCACCAAGCAAATCCTGCTCGGCCGTAACAGCGATGCCTTCGGCAATAAAGCCACGCTCAATCCCCATCACCACCAGCGCGACAACATCAGGGGGCAGCGCGCGCGCGGCTTTCCAATCCTCCGCCGCTTCGGCACGCACGCCATTTTCGCGCAAAAGATTGCCAAGCCTTTCACGAGACCCGCGCGACCAAGCCGCCAGCACGGGCCTGCGCTTGGCCTTGGCTTCCCCCTGCACCATGGCGGCGTAGGCGGCGAAAACATTCTCGCCGGCGCTGCGTGCTTCCGCGAAAAGCGGGCCGGGGCGCCCACCCGCAGCAATGCCATCCGGTACCGCAAAGGGCGAAAAGCGCAGCACGCGACAATCGGCCAGCATCGCCACCCAGCCGGCTTCATCCAGATAAAGCGTTGCAGGCGGCGCGGGGCGATACGGCACATCGCCTTCCCCAATGCGGGCGGGCACGCGGCGGGCTTCGTAATGATCCGTGATCATCTCAAGCCGCGCCTTCAGCACTTCCTCAGCCTGGTGATCGAAGCTGATTTCGGCACCTAGCATATAGTCCAAAAGGGGCACCATGTTGTCATGAAACAGGCCCGCCCAATGTTCCATGCCGGGATAGCGCCGCCCGGCGCTGATCGCGCCATAAAGCGGATCATCCGCCGCCGCCGCGCCGAATAATTCGCGGTAGCCGGTGCGGAAGCGCGTGCGCGATGCCTCATCCAAAAACACCTCGCCCACCGGGCGAAGCGAAAGCGCGGGTACTACCTTGCCACTGCGTTGGCTGGCCGTGTCGAAGCGGCGCATATCCTCGATCTCATCGCCAAAGAAATCAAGCCGCAAAGGCTCTGCCTCGCCCGCCGGGAAAAGATCAATGATGCCGCCGCGCACGGCATATTCGCCATGTTCCATCACCGTACCGGTGCGGTGATAGCCATTGGCTTCCAGAAATTCGGTCAGCTTTTCCGGCTGGATGCGACCGGATTTCGCCAGCGAAAGTGTGGCGCCTTCAAATACCGAAGGTGGTGCCACTTTCTGCACCAGCGCATTCACGGTGGTCAGTAAAACGCGCGGGCGCTTCGGCGGTTCCAGCAAGCGCGTCAGCGTCGCAACACGTTCAGCGATGATTTCAGGATTGGGCGAAACCCGATCATAAGGCAGGCAATCCCATGCCGGGAGGCGCAGGACCTCGATCTCCGGCGCGAAAAAGCCCAAAGCCTCGGCCATGCGGGCCATGCGCGCATCATCGCGGCAGACATGGGCGATGGGTGCCTCAATCTCCGCCCGCCTGCGCGCGACCAGCAGAGCATCGAAACCCTCAGGCGCGCCATGAATGGTGATGGGCTTCATCGCCCGCCGCCGGCTTCAGCCATGATACGGCGTAACAGCGGGTGGTCATGTTCGGGCGGAATCGGGCGCCGGCCGGAAAGCCAATCAGCCAAATCCACATCCCAGAGTTCCAGGATTTCCTCCAAAGCCGTCACGTCGGCATCCGAAAGGCTGCCGATATGGCGCGCGACAAAGCCGCCGATCAGGATATCGGTTTCCTTGGTGCCGCGGTGCTGGGCGCGAAAAACAAGCCGGCGACGCCGGGCATCGAGTTCTGTTGGGTCTGGCATATCGCTCTAGTCTCAAGGCGCTGGCATATAGAGGCGGATGGGAATCCTGTCAGCCCGCCCCGAACCGACCAACACTGCCGAGGACCCCCTCGCGCGGCTATTGGCGCCGATAGAAAGCCTGCCCGGGCTGCGCAAGCCGGAATTGCTGACACGCGCCGCAGGCGGTGGCCGGGTGCTGGATTTGCTGCTGCATCTGCCCGAACGCGTCCAGCATCGCCCGGTTTTGCGCGGGCTGTCCCAAGCGGTCGAAGGGCAGGAAGTAACGCTGGAACTCCGCATCACCGGCGCCCCGGCGCGCGGCGGGCGCGGACCCTGGACGGTGCCGGCGGTCTGCGGCGCTGAACCGGTGGCGCTGATCTCCTTCTCTCGCGCCACCTGGGCCGGTACGGCGCTGGGCCGCGCTTTCCCGCAGGGGGCGGAACGGCGCGTGGCGGGGCGGCTCAAACCCTATCAGCGCGCCTGGCAATTGGAATTGGATGCGGACCCGCTGGTGGAACCGCCGCTCAGCATCCCGCTATGGCAGCCAATGTGGCCGCTGACGGCCGGGCTTTCCTGGCGGAATATGGCCGATGCGCTGGATGGCGCGCTCAAATCCCTGCCTGATCTGCCGGAATGGGTGGATGGCCCGCTGCTGAAGCGCGAAGCCTGGCCTGGCTTTGCCGAGGCTTTGCGCGCGCTGCATGCACCCCAGGCACAAAGCGCCGAGGCCCCGCGCCGCAGGCTTGGCTATGATGAATTGCTGGCAGGCCAGATCGCCCTTGGCCTGGTGCGGCGACGTTCGCGCGAAAGGCCGGGCCGGGCGCTGATGGGCGATGAGCACCTGCGCGGCCCTGCTTTGGCCGCCTTTGGCCATGCGTCAACGCCATCCCAGCTTCAAGCCATAGCCGACATAGATGCTGATCTGGCGGCACCCAGGCGGATGCTGCGCCTGCTGCAAGGCGATGTCGGCGCCGGCAAAACCCTGGTGGCGCTGATGGCCATGCTGCGCGCGGTGGAAGCGGGCGCCCAGGCCGCCTTGATGGCGCCCACGGAATTGCTCGCGCGACAGCATGTGCGGAGTTTTGAACGGCTTTGCGGTGCGGCGGGCGTGCCGGTGGCGTTGTTGGCCGGCAGCGTGAAGGGCAAGGAAAGGCGCCGGGTGCTGCAAGGGTTGGCGGATGGAACACTGCCCATCGTGGTCGGCACCCATGCGCTGTTTCAGGAAGGGGTGGCCTTCAAGGATCTGGGCTTGGCCGTGGTGGATGAACAGCACCGCTTTGGCGTGGCGCAGCGCCTATTGCTGGCGGAAAAGGGCCAGGCTGCGGATATGCTGGTGATGACCGCCACACCCATTCCGCGCACATTGTTGCTGACGCAATGGGGCGAAATGGCGGTCAGCCGCATGGCCGGCAAACCCGCCGGGCGCCAGCCCATCGCCACGCGCATCCTGAGCCAGGAACGCCTGCCGGAGATTGTCGCCCGCCTGCATGAAGCCATGGCGCGCGGCGCCCGCGCCTATTGGGTGGTGCGCGCCATCACCGGCAGCGAAAAGGATGACAGCGTCGCGGCCGAGGACCGCTTTGCCGAGCTTTCCGCCCATTTCCCAGGCCGGGTTGGCCTGGCGCATGGCATGCAGGATGTCGCAGTGCGCGAAGCTGCTTTGGGCGATTTCGCCGCCGGGCGGACCAATATCCTGGTCGCCACCACGGTGATCGAAGTCGGCGTGGATGTGCCGGAAGCGACCATTATGCTGATTGAACAGGCGGAACGCTTTGGGCTTGCGGCGCTGCACCAGCTGCGCGGGCGCGTCGGGCGGGGGCGGGAGGCTTCTTCCTGCCTTTTGGTGCACTCCCCAGGCCTGAGTGATGGCGAAAGGCGTCGCCTTTTGGTGCTGCGCGATACCGAAGACGGTTTCGTGATCGCCGAGGAGGATTTGAAAACCCGCGGCGGCGGCGACGCTTTGGGGGCGCGGCAGGCGGGCCTGCCCGGCGCCCGGCTGTTTGATGCGCGGGAAGACCCGGATGAGTTTTCGCGGCTGGTCCAGATTGCCCATCGCGATGCGGAATCGCTGCTGACCCGCGATGGCGCGCTTGCTTCCCATCGCGGGCAGGCGGCGCGGCTTTTGCTCAGGCTTTTTGGCCATGATCTTTCCATGGCGCCCTTGGATGCGGGGTGACCTGTTGCCCTCCGGGGCTTGCAAGGCTGCGCTGGAAGGGTCAAATCGCGTCGCGCAAACTCAAGAAATAATGGTTTGAGGCAAGATAAGGGGAGATAGGCTTTGGCTGCGCTGATCGAAATCGAGCGCCTGACCAAGCGCTTT
>CAMCHA010000288.1 GCA_945874515.1 Asaia bogorensis | reverse complement strand
GGCTTCGCTTCCGCCTTTTCCTTCCGCTATTCCGCGCGCCCTGGCACGCCGGCGGCTGGCATGGCGGGGATAGTGGATGAAGCGGTAGCCGATCAGCGCTTGCGGGAAATCCAGGCGCTGCTGAGTGATCAGCAATACCGTTTAAATCGAAGCCGCATGGGCATGGATATCCCCGTTCTGGTGACCGGCCCTGGCCGGCTTCCAGGGCAGATGTCCGGGCGTTCCCCTTGGTTGGAGCCGGTGCATTTCCCTTCCTCGGGCGACCTGACCGGTCAGACCGTCACCATCCGCATCACCGTGACCAGGCCCAATTCCCTCAGCGGGGAGCTCCTCGCTGATTCCAAACCCCAAGCATCGGAGAGAGACGCCGCTTGAACATCCAAACCCCTGGCCTCCGCGCTGCGGAACCGCGCCAATCCAGTGACCAGCGTTCCATAACGCTGCAATTCCACGACAATGCGCTGCTGCCCTTGCTGCATGGTGAACATGATCGTCATCTGGCGCGGGTTGAACAGGTACTTGGCGTGCGCGTGGCTTCACGCGGCAATCGCATCGCCATCTCAGGCGGGGCGGCACGGACGGAAATGGCGGAAGCGGCCTTGTTGGCGCTTTGGAAACGGTTGGAACGGGGGGAACATGTCGGCACGGCTGAAGTGGAAGCGGCTTTGAGGCTCGCGGAAGGCGGCGCAGCACAGGGCGAACCGCGCCTGCCCTTGCGGGACCTGCCTGCAATCCGCACCCGAAAGGGCGCGATTGTGCCCCGTAGCGCAGCCCAGGCGGCCTATATTGATATGCTCTCGCGCAATGACATGGTGTTTGGCATCGGGCCGGCGGGTACGGGCAAGACCTATCTGGCGGTGGCGCAGGGTGTCGCGCTGCTGCAATCAGGCCGCGTGGACCGGATTGTGCTGTCTCGGCCTGCGGTGGAGGCCGGCGAAAGGCTCGGCTTCCTGCCGGGCGATATGAAGGAAAAGGTGGACCCCTATCTCCGCCCCCTTTACGATGCGCTGAATGATATGCTGCCCGCCGATCAAGTCGCGCGGCGGATCGCGGCGGGGGAGATTGAAATCGCGCCCTTGGCTTTCATGCGCGGCCGCACCCTCGCCCATTGTTACGCCATATTGGATGAGGCGCAGAACACCACGCCCGCCCAGATGAAGATGTTCCTGACCCGTATGGGGGAGGGCAGCCGGATGGTGATTACCGGCGACCCGACGCAGATTGACCTGCCGTCCCATCAGCCTTCTGGCCTGGTGGAGGCGCTTGGCATTGTGGCGGGCGTTGAAGGTATTGGTGTAACGCGCTTTGCGGAGCAGGATGTGGTAAGGCATCCGCTAGTTGCCCGGATCGTAGCCGCCTATGGGCGGTCCGATGACCAGAACCGGGCGAAGAAGGAGAAGAATGGAACCGGGAAGTAGCCGTCCCGGCCAGGGGCGCCGCAAGGGCGCCTCGGCTGGGCTTCGGAGCGGATCGGCGGAGGGGCTTGAAATCTCCGTGATCCTGGCAGCGCCAGGCTGGCGCGCCAGCATTAAACGGCCTGAGGCGCTAGCGCGCCGCGCCGCCCATGCCGCACTGCTTGAAGCAGGGGCGCATGGTGCGATGACGCTGCTGCTGGCCAATGACATCACTGTGAAGCGGCTGAATGGGATGCATCGCGCGAAGGCGAAGCCGACCAATGTGCTGTCCTTCCCGGGTGGCGTGCCTGGCTACCTGGGCGATGTCGCTTTGGCGCTTGGTGTGGTGCGCCGCGAAGCGCGCGGCGCCGGGCGGCGTATGGCCGCGCATTTCGCGCATCTGGTCGCGCATGGCGCCTTGCATCTGGCGGGGCATGATCATTTGCAAGCGGGTGAAGCGCGGCGGATGGAACGCGCCGAGGCGCGCGTGATGCGCAGGCTTGGCCTGCCCAATCCTTGGCGGGGCGCGACATGAGCGACGCCGGCCAAAGACCCGGGCTGTTTTGGAAAATCCAGGGCATGCTCCGCCGCAAGGAAGCGGAATCCATTCGCGATCAGGTGGAAGAACTGATCGAACGCCAGGAAGGCCCGACCGAAACCAGCAAGGGCGATGGCCCGATGGTGGCCAGCCTGGATGCCGAAGAACGCGCGCTGCTTGGCAATGTTCTCCGGCTGCGCGGCAGCACGGCTTATGATGTTATGGTGCCGCGCGCCGATATAATGGCGATTCCGGAAAGCCATTCTTTGACTGAAACAATCGCGCTGATCCAGACCGAAGGTCATAGCCGCTATCCGATCTATCGCGGTGGCTTGGATGACATTGTGGGCATGGTCCATATCAAGGATGTCTTTGCTTCTATCGGTAAGGAGGCGGCATTTTCGTTGACTGCCATTCTGCGTCGGCCACTTTTTGTGGTGCCGTCCATCCCCGTGCTTGATCTGCTTTTGCAAATGCGTCAGGCGCGCGTGCATATGGCGCTGGTGGTGGATGAATATGGCGGCATAGATGGGTTGATCACCATTGAAGATCTGGTGGAAACCATTGTCGGCGATATCAGCGACGAACATGATGAGGAGCAGGCGCAGCAGATCACCGAACGCCCCGATGGCGCGCTTGATCTGGATGCGCGCACGCCGATCGCGGCCTTTGAGGCAAGGCTTGGCACTGTGCTGACCGATGATGAACGCGCCGCCGATATTGATACGGTGGGCGGCTTGGTCTTCACCCTTGCCGGGCGCGTGCCGGCGCGCGGGGAATTGGTGTCCCATCCCTCCGGGCTTGAATTCCGAATCTTGGAAGCTGATCCGCGCCGTATTCGTCGGCTTCGTGTACGCCGCCCCGGCGCCAATCCGCGCGCGGCAGCGGAATAGGTGGCGCGGGCGTGATCGATCGGCTTTGGAATGCCCTTGGGTTGCGGCGTGGCTGGCGCGCCATGGTCACCGCTTTCGGGCTAGGCATGCTGGCGGTACTGGCCCTGCCGCCTTTGCATATTGTCCCGGCCCTGTTTCTCGCCATTCCGGGGCTGCTCGCCATGATCGGCGGCGCGGCAAGCTGGACCGCCGCTTTTTGGATCGGCTTTGCTTGGGGGTTTGGGTTTTTCCTGGGTGGGCTTTACTGGATCACCTCGGCCATTCTGACGGATGTGGCGCGTTATTGGTGGTTGGTGCCGATTGCGGTGCCGGCGCTGGCGCTACCGCTCGCGTTTTTTGTGGCCGGCCCGGCGGCGATTGCTTGGGGTGCGAGGCCCGGCTGGCCGCGCGTGCTGGTTTTTGTCGGTGGCTTTGTTGGCTTTGAATTGCTGCGCGGCGAAATCCTGACCGGTTTTCCCTGGAATTTGATGGGTAGCGTCTGGGCCTTTGATGCGCTGCCCATCCAAATGGCGGCGATGATTGGCGTGCATGGATTGTCGCTGATCACGCTATTGGTGGCGGCGACGCCTATTTTGCATCGGCGCGCCTTTCTGGGCGGCGTGGCGGCGCTCGCCTTTTGCGGTGCCTTCGGCTTTGCCCGGCTTTGGGCGCCGGAGCCCGAACCCCAGCCCGTTGGCCTTCTGATCGTGCAGGGCAATATCGCTCAGGAAGTGAAATGGCAGGAGCAATCCCGTGTGCCGATCCTGCGCCGTTATGTGGAAGCAACCCGCGAAGCTGCGCTGGCGGCGCTGCGCGACCTGCCGCCCGGGCATCGGCTGGCGGTAATCTGGCCGGAAACGGCCGTGCCCTTCCTGCTGCCCAATGACCGGGAAGCGCTACAATTGGTCGCCGGCGCCCTGCCGCAAAACACCCTGCTGCTGACCGGCACCGTGCGTGGTGACTTTACGCCGGAAGGCCATGCGCGGGATTTGTTCAATAGCCTTGCCGTGATTGGCCCCGATACGCAGGTGCTGGCGGTGACCGACAAGATAAACCTGGTCCCCTTTGGCGAATTCATGCCCTTCAGGGGTCTTTTGCCCATTAGGCTTGTGCAAAGCTCGCGCGATTTCACCCCGGCCGAGGAAAGGCGCCGAGTGGTAGCCGGCTGGCTGCCGCCCTTTGTCGGGCTGATTTGCTACGAGGTAATTTTCACTGGGCGGATTATGCCGGCGCGCCGACCGGATTGGATTGTGAATGTGACGAATGATGCCTGGTTCGGCATCACGGCCGGCCCCTGGCAGCATCTGGCGTCAGCGCGGCTTCGCGCCGTGGA
>CAMCHA010000287.1 GCA_945874515.1 Asaia bogorensis | reverse complement strand
CCCAAGATTCACGCGATCACCACCGCCGATTACCCAACCAAAGCCAAGCGCCCAGCGGATAGCCGGCTGGATAACGGCAAGCTTGCCCGCGTTTTCGGCGTGACCCTGCCACCTTGGGAGGCAGGGTTGGCCCGGGTGATGGCGGCGCTGCGTAAGGGGTGACTTTGTCTCCAGCGTCTTCGCCAATGTCTCATTAAGCGGCATTTTACACGGAAGAATTTAGGGAGGATCCACGGTGGCCTAATGGACGCGTCTAATAAGGCGATCTTTATCGAGGGTGAAGCAAGCATGAACTGCTGCCGGTTGGTTAGAGGCAAGTCCAGTGCGTTCCCGTCTAGCCTAATCCGCCTGTAGTTGCAGGCTCCAAGTCAGTGGTAGGACGCGGTCGATCATGCTAATGCGCCTTCATGTTTGCTTCATCAATGCCTAGACCAGAACACATCTTGTCCGTCGACGCGGCCAATCCGCGCCACGCCGAAAGGGCGCTGGCCGATCTGAGAGATGGACTATCCCAGTGGCGGCTTGCCTTTGCGTTGGCGCGCCTTGACCTTCGAAATCGTTATCGTGGTTCGGTCTTTGGACCGCTTTGGATGTCCCTTTCCACCCTTGTCATGCTGATGGGGCTCGGCATCCTTTATGGCGCCTTATTCAAGCTGGAGCTTGCGAATTACCTGCCCCATTTGGCGGTGAGCCTGATCATTTGGCAGTGGATCTCAACCTGCATCACTGAGGCTTGCAGCACCCTTACCGGTGCTGAGGGTGTCATTCGCCAGATGCGCTTGCCCTATACATTGCATGCGCTTCGCATCGCTTTCCGCAATTCATTGGTGGCGGCGCATTCACTGCCGCTGATACCGATTGTGTTCCTGGTGTTTGGGCATGTGCCTGGCCCCGAGGCTTTCCTCGCCATCTTTGGCTTTCTGCTGATTGTAGTTAATATTTTAGCTGGTGGCCTGTTACTTGGAATGATGTGCGCGCGGTTCCGCGATATTCCATCGCTTGTTAGCAATGTTGTGCAATTGGCCTTCTTTGCCACACCAATTCTCTGGAAGCCGGAGCTTTTGGGTGATGCTATGGTATGGATGCCCTTAAACCCATTCTATGCCCTTTTGGAAACAGTAAGAGGGCCCTTGGTGGAAGGAGGCGGGCCGCTGCTTGCTTGGGTTGCGGCTGTTCTTTACACTGCGCTACATTTGGGTATGGCCAGTTTGTTGTTCGCCCGCTTCCGCTCCCGAATTGCATTCTGGGTCTGACGCCATGGCACGCATCTGCGCCGAAGATCTGCGCATTGAATTTCCCCTTTACCACTTTGCGCGCAGCATGAAAAAGCGCCTGCTTGGTGTGGCAAGCCGTCGGGTGAGGGAAGATCCGCAGAACCGCGTGGTGATTTCCGCGCTTTCGGGCCTGAACTTTACCATTGGAAGCGGGGAAAGGGTGGCACTGGTAGGCCATAATGGCGCCGGTAAGACCACTCTGCTGCGCACCCTGGCTGGTATTTATGAACCCGTTGGTGGGCGCTTGACGGTGGAGGGTGAAATCGGGAGCCTGATTGATCCCGCCGCGGGCATGGATGGTCTTTCAACTGGGCGGGATAATATACGCCTTCGAGGCCTTTATCGTGGGCTGAATGCCGCGCAACTTGCCACACTTGAGGCGGAGGCGGGCGAATTTTCCGGCCTTGGTGAATTTCTGGATGTGCCGATCCATGGCTATTCCGCAGGCATGTCCATCCGCTTGGCCTTTGCCGTGGCAACCGCCGTTCAGCCACAAATCCTGCTGATGGATGAATGGTTCAGCGCCGGCGACGCCGAGTTTATGGCGAAGGCGGAAACGCGGCTTGAGCAATTGGTAACGGCATCCGAGATATTGGTGATTGCGACCCATGACATGGATGTAGTTAAGCGCTGGTGTAACCGAATGATCACGCTAGAGGCGGGAAGGATAGTGGGGGACGGAAGAATCTGATCTTCTTGCGGCAAGTCACTGACGCTGGCCAGTATCCGTCACTTAGAGTCCGTCCAAGATCATATGTATGAACGGCAGAGCCTTCGCAGCATCAGTCGAACCGACGCCCACCGGAGGAATGCTAGGGCGTTTCGGTTCAGACACTCCCAATCCTAGCTCAGGCGCCGGCAGCGGTTCAGCCAGGCGACGGTGCGTTCGACGATCCAGCGCTTGGGCAGCACCATGAACTTGCCCGTGTCGCAGCGCCGCATGATCTCGACGTTCACCTCTCGGAGTGCTCAGGCAAGGCCCTGTTGGTACATCGGCCCCTGGTAGCCCGCGTCGGCGTAGAGCTTCAGCAGAAAGGGATACAGCCCAAACAAGGTCGCAATTACCAGAACCCCGCCATCGTGGTCCTGGATATCGGCGGCATGCACGATGGCGTGCATTAGCAGGCCCCGTGTGTCGACCAGGACGTGCACGGTCTTACCCTTGATTTTCTTGCCGCCATCGAAGCCCGCCGAGTCGATGCGGAGTCCCCTTTTCCGCTCTCGCGAAGCTATTGCAGTAGTGCCGTCCCAGCAAGCCTGTCGGGCGCCGCCTCCGCAAGTCGCTTGTCAATGTAGTCATCAACCGCCGCCAGTTTACCTGAACGCTGCGGCCGCGGGCGATACCGATCCGCGTCACCATCGCGCAGGTAGCGCCGCACGGTGTTGCGCGACACACCAACTTCTCGCGCAATCGCGCGCAAACCTTTGCCTCGTTTGGCCAATAGACGGATCGCCAATGCCATTTCTCCCACAAGCATGAAGACCCCCATTCACATGACAGGGGCACCATAAGCCTGGGTCAGATTTCAAACGGCATCCGGGTCAGTTTTACTCTTGCGCCTACGACCTAGACGAAATGATGGTCATTGCAATATCCCGGGCCTATAAACTGCGTAATAAACGTTCATGTCCATCGGAGGCCTAATGTCACGAAAAGCTGATTATTCCATTACTAGGAGGGGCCTTGTTCGTTCTCGCGCGCCGCTGCGCCTTGGCCTTGCAGGCGGAGGTACTGACGTTTCGCCATATGCGGAAATGCACGGCGGCGCTGTTATGAACGCGACCATTGATCGATACATTTATGCATCAATTGAAATGATAGAGGGCGAAGATGTTGAATTTGAGAGCCATGACCTTGGGTTGCAGCGCGGCGTACAAGCAACGCCCTCTTTGGCGCTCAATGGCGTACTCGACCTTCATGCAGCCACCTATAACCGGATAATCGCGGACTATCTTGGCGGTCAGGCGATGCCGCTGCGCTTGACCACTTATTCCGAGGCGCCTGCGGGTTCGGGCCTTGGTTCGTCATCAACGCTTGTAGTGGCCATGGTCCAGGCGATGGTTGAGCTGTTCCATTTGCCTCTCGGTGAATATGATATCGCTCATCTTGCTTGGGTGATCGAACGGCAGGATCTTGGTCTCGCCGGTGGCCAGCAGGACCAGTACGCAGCGACGTTCGGCGGCTTCAACTTCATGGAGTTTCGCGGGCGGGACAATGTGATCGTCAACCCACTGCGCATTCGCCAAGATGTCATAACGGAGCTGGAGGCACAAACGCTTATCTGTTTTACTGGGGTGAGCCGCGAAAGTGCTTCCATTATCGCAGAACAGTCGCGCAACGTGGAGCAAGGTTCGGCCCGCTCCATTGACGCCATGCACAGGCTGAAGGACGCCGCCTTGCAAATGAAGGAAGCGTTACTGAAAGGTGACCTTGATGCCCTAGCACGCACACTGGACGCCGGCTGGACCAGCAAGCGTGATATGGCGAAAGGCATCAGTAACTCTAAGATCGAGAGCGCGCTTGAAGCGGCACGCGCCGCCGGGGCATCAGCGGGCAAGGTCTCTGGCGCGGGTGGCGGCGGCTTCATCATGTTCCTCGTGCCGTTGGAGCGGAGGCGCGCAGTGATGGCGGCGCTTGCCGAACGCGGCTACAGTGCTGAAACCGTGAGTTATACCGCGCAAGGATCAATAGCATGGCAAACATGACGCAAGAGGTACAAGCAGCAATCACCGTGACCGCTCGGCTGCTGGATAAGATGGCGACGGACCCGGCTTTGTGCGCCGCGACTGCACAGGCGGCTGAAGCCTGCGTCGTGGCGTTGCGCGCCGGTTGCAAACTATTATTTTGCGGCAATGGCGGGAGCGCCGCGGATGCCCAGCACTGGGCTGG
>CAMCHA010000286.1 GCA_945874515.1 Asaia bogorensis | reverse complement strand
AGTTGGTCGATGGCGGCCGCCACCACCTCCTGCGGGGAAGCGGAGACCGAGACCGTCACGGCATCGGCTTCCGCGGCCGGGTCTTCCAGGGTGGCGAATTGGCTCGCCATCAGGGATGGCGGCATGAAATGGCCCTGGCGGGCTGCCTGGCGCTCGGCGATTACCTCCGGCGCGCCAGCCAAATGCAGGAAAATCAGATCGCCATGCCCGGCGCGTAGCCTTTCCCGATAGGCACGGCGCAACGCCGAACAGGCCACCACTACGGGCTGCCCCGTTGTCCGCGCCGCGCCGATATGCGCGGCAATGGCATCAAGCCAAGGCACGCGATCCGCATCCGTCAGCGGCTGGCCCGAGGCCATTTTTGCGACATTCGCCGCAGGGTGGAAGCCATCCGCATCGGCAAAGGGCCAGCCGAGTGCCTCGGCCAGCAGCGCGCCAATGGTGGATTTGCCCGACCCCGAAACGCCCATGACGATGATCGCGGCAGGGCGCATCGCTATTTCGGCTCCAGATGCCCGCCAAAGCCATGGCGCATGGCCGACAGCGCGCGATCACCGAAATTGACCTGATCGCGTGACCGGAAGCGGGCATAAAGTGCAGCCGTCAGCACCGGCGTCGCGACCGCCGTTTCTACCGCCTGCTGCACGGTCCAGCGGCCTTCGCCGGAATCCCCCACCTTGCCAGAATATTTCGCAAGATCAGGGTCTTGGGCCAAGGCACTTGCGGTCAGATCCAGTAGCCAGGACGTAATCACCGAACCCCGCCGCCAGGCTTCCGTCACATCAGCGATATCCACGCTAAGCCGCTGATCTTCCGGCAATTCGGGGCTATCGGCGTGGCGCAGCAGATCAAGCCCTTCGGCCAAAGCCTGCATCATGCCGTATTCAATGCCGTTATGGACCATTTTTACTAGGTGCCCGGCGCCGTGATCTCCGCAATGAATCCAACCTTCTTCGATATTTGCGGGGCGATCTTCACGTCGCGGTGTCGCTGGAATATCGCCCCTTCCAGGCGCCAAGGCAGTGAAGATCGGCGCCAGCCGCGCCACAGGTGCGGGCTTGCCGCCGATCATCAAGCAATAGCCGCGCTTCAGCCCCCAAACCCCGCCCGAGGTGCCGATATCAAGGTAATCAATCCCCCGGGCGCCGAGTGCCTTGGCGCGGCGGATATCATCCTTCCAATGCGTATTGCCGCCATCAATCGCGGTATCGCCGGGTGAAAGCAGCCCGCCCAGTTGTTCCAAGGCGTCTTCCGTCGGCGCGCCATGGGGCAGCATGACCCAAACAGCGCGGGGCGTTTTAATTGCCCCGACCAGCCCGGCCAGATCGGCAACCCCGACCGCGCCTTCGGCGGTGAGTGCCGCCACGGCGGCGGCATCTTTGTCCCAGACTATGGCGCGATGCCCCGCCTGCATCAGCCGCCGCGCAATATTCCCGCCCATGCGGCCCAAACCGACAATACCGATTTCCATGGTTTTGCCCCCGTCAGACCAAAGCCGCGCGCACGCGGCCAATAAAGCCATCCATCGCCTTGGGATCGGTCCAGCGCAGCACCGCCACAATGCCGGAACTCGGGTCCACCCAGGTCAGATTGCCCCCGGCGCCCGAGGCGAAAAACGCATCCCGCGTGGCCGACGGGAAGCGCTCCCCGGTTGTGTTCAGCCACCAGAGGAAGCCATAGGAAGGGTTCAGCGCGCAGGCTTCGGTGGACCAGTCAAACCATTGCGCCGGCAAGATTTCACTCCCCGCCCAGCGTCCGCGATTGAGCGCGAGCAGCCCGATGCGCGCCTGATCCTCGGCATGGATGGCAACCCCGCCGCCCCAATGCGTGCCACCGGGGACGGATTGCACGCGCTGTCCGTTTTCCAACGTAACCCAGGAGGTGCGGTAGCCATCCCAGCGCCAATCCCGGCTGCCGCCGATCGGGTTCAGGATGCGTTCGGCGAAAACCTGCGGCAAAGGCCGCCCGAAACGGCGCAGCAACGCCAGCGAAAGGCGGTTCACGCGGACGTCGTTGTATTCCCAATGCGTGCCGGGTGGCTGCATTCGCCGCATGCCCTTCTTGCCCTGGCCTTCGGCGCCCAGGTCGCGGCCGCGGTCAATCATGTCTGATTTGCCGAATAGCGAGCCTTCCCATTCGGACATGTTTTGAAGCAAATGCCGCCAGGTGATGGGGGCGTTTTGTGGCGTATCAAAGCCGCCATCCTTGACGGTTTCGCCGACGCGCTGATCAAGGTCCGGGATCAACCCATCGGCCCAGGCGAGGCCGGTCAGCATCGAGAGGTAGGATTTCGCGACGCTGAAGGTTTGGCTGACTTCGCGCGTATCGCCCCAGCTTGTGACCAAGGCGCCATGGCGCGTTATCAGGCCGCATGGCGCGCCGCGTGGGCTGAGCGGGCCCAGCACCTCATTATCGGGCGGTGCTTCGAAAAACCCACGCCCGATATGCCCGGCCAGATCATAGGGCCAGGGGGTTTCATGCGCGGCGGCGAAATCCACGGCGGTTTGCAGCCTGGCGGCATCGAAACCGGCTTGAACTGGGGTGGCGCTGGGCCAGGCTGCCGGGGCGGGGGCGGGGAAGATCATGGTGCTCATACGGCGGACCATGCGGCTTTCCGCGCTACTCTCCAAGAGGGGACGTGCTGGACCGGGGCGCGCCAAAGCGGCATGGTGGGGCGCTTTTGCAGGAGTAAGCCCCATGGACAGCAGCATTGAAGCCAATGCCGGCACTTTGGACGTGATTTCGGACGCGATCTGCCCCTGGTGCTGGATCGGCAAGCGCAATCTGGATGCGGCGCTCGGCATGCTGGCCGAAGATGGGCTGCATTTTAAGGTCCGTTTCCGGCCTTTCCAATTAAACCCGGAAATGCCGGCGGAAGGCGTGGAACGGCGGGAATATCGCAGCGCCAAATTCGGCTCGCTCGAAAAATCCCAGGAATTGGACCGGCGTGTGGCCGATGCCGGACGTATCGCCGGGCTTGAGTTCCGCCATGATCTGATGGCGCGCACCCCCAATACGCTGGAAGCGCATCGGCTGATCCGGCTCGCCGGCGCGGATGCCCGGCAGCGCGAAGTGGCCGAGGCGATTTTTCAGGCATATTTCCAAGCAGGCCGGGATATTGGCGATACCGCGACACTCGCGGCCCTCGGCGTGGCAGCGGGGATGTCAGCCGAAAGCCTGGCCGCCTTCAGCGCCGGCGAAGCCGGGCGGCATGAGGTGCTGGCCGAGGATGAGGGCTATCGCCAGGCAGGGATTTCCGGCGTGCCGTCCTTTGTGCTGGATCGGCATTTGCTGTTCTCGGGCGCCATGCCGCCGGAGAATATCGCCGATGGGCTGCGCCGGGCGGTGGCCGTTTTGCGCGAACGCGCGAACGAAGCCGCGCAGGCGTAAGGGGTCAGCCCCCGCTCAGCCAAAGCGCCATTTCCGCCGCGCCCCAGGCGAGCGCCAGCAAAAGCGTGAAATCGCGCATGGCGCCGCGTGTCTTATCTAAGCCTGCGCGGCGCGTCTGAAAACGCACACGCACCGGGCGCTGCGGGATGATCAGGGACGGGTCTTGGAAAAGGGTGCTGCTCATGAGGAACATTAGAACAAAACAAGAACAATTTGGCAAGCGAAAAATCGCATTGGGACGGAAAAATTTTAACCCATTGTTTTTATGAGGCTTATGACGCCTCGGCATCCAAATGGAGAAAGCCTGTGCCGAGCGCTGCTTTGCGCTTGTAGGTAAGGCTGCGCCAAAAAAATTAACCGCAAGCGCTGTTTCGGCGCGGCGGGTATCAGGAAATCGCGTTACAAATGGCCTTGGTTGGACAACCGAAACGCTGCCGCAAGGAAGGATAAAACCGCGTCACTCCCCCCCGATTCGCCCTTGCGGCGCTGGCTATTGGTGCTCCCGCTTGCAACAACAGGGTTTGTCGCCCCCGTCGGGGCCGCCTTGGCGCAGGGACGCAAATCTCCCGCACCGACCGAACCCGAGCAACTCCCAGGCAAAAAGCAGCCGCGCCCCGAACGGCGCCGCAGTGGTGAAACCGATGCCGACCGCAATGATGAACCGGGCAATGGGCGCGGTGTGGCGGGTGGTGGCCGTTCCCTGGAAGCCAGCGATGCCGACCCAACCGATGAGGCGGGCAGGGGCCGTGTTGGCAATGGCGTGACCGACGCTGATCCAGG
>CAMCHA010000285.1 GCA_945874515.1 Asaia bogorensis | reverse complement strand
AGCCGCACCCGCGCATCCCGCGCCGCATAGGCATTCACAATCGCCGCGGTGTGATCGCTTGAACCATCATCCATCACCAGCACTTCAATGGCGACATCGCGCTGCGCGAGCGCGGCATCCAGACAGGCGCCGATATGCGCTTCCTCATTCCGTGCCGGGATCAGGATGGAAACCAATGCATCCTTGGGCGCCGGCCCGCGCGCCTTGGCCATGCGGCGCAAATTATCAATCGCGAAGCCAATCGGAAACAGCGCCAGGGCGAGCGTAATCCAGGGCAGGGCTTCAATCATAGTGTAGTTTCCGCGCGTTGTTCATGTCGGGGGTCGAAGCGTTCACCGCGCAGCAGCGCCTTGGCGCGGCGCCAGCTTTGATAAATGCCGCCCATGCCTTCGCGCCCCTGCACCAGGGTTTGAAACGCTGCCGGATCGCGCGCAATGGCATCGGCGCTGAGCTTTTCCATCACGCCTGCCAAGGCATCGGAAAGCAAGGCGCCACGCGCCTCTCGCGGCGCTTCCAGCAACGTCGCAGCGGGGATGGGCGCGCCGAAAGCGGCCAGCATTTCTGCCTTGCGTTCGCCCCAGAACGGATAATCCAGCGCGAGCGGTACAAACACCGCATCGGGGGCGATTTCCGGCAGGCGGATCATGCCAGGCGCAATCGGCACGGGCCTTTCGCGCGGGTCACTGAAACGCCCCGGTGCATTGATCCAAAGGATATGGGCGGGATCCGCCAAAACCTTTTCCACCACGCGCAAGAAGGCAATTGAACCACGCGCCGAGCCGATTTCAATGCCAAATACCCCAAGCCGCGTCATAAAGCGATATTTCTCAATGGCCTTCGCTTCCATCGGCGAAAAAAGCGGCCGATGCGGCAAAAGCCGGCGATAGAGCAGCATGAAGGCAACGCCATCCCACCAGGAAGGGTGATTGGCGAAAATCACCACGGGCTTGCCTTCCGGCAATTCGGGCAGGCCCCAGCGCGCCACGCGTAGCGCACGCATGTGTTTGCAGAAAAACCGCGTGAACATGAAATCAAAAAAATCAAGATAGCGCGCCGAACGCAGCGCTACCGGATCAGGTACTTGTTTTGCCTGCTGTGTCGTCATTCCGCCGCGGCTGGCAGATCGGCCTCTCGCCGGCCGGCCAATTCCGCTTCGGGCGACATGCCGCGCCCGCCAAGATCACGGTCCAGAGCATCAGCAGCGATCCAGCCAGACATCATCACCATGGGCATGCCGGGGCCGGGATGCGCCGCACCGCCGGCCAGATAAAGCCCCTTGATCGCCTTGCTGCGATTGCTCGGCTTGAAGGCGCCGGTAAAGGAACCGTGCGATGCCACGCCATAAATCGCACCATTCAGCACCTTGTAGCGGTTATGGATATCCACCGGCGTCAATTGGCTTTCGCAGACAATGCGGCTTTCGATGTCTTCCATCCCCGCTGTGCGCTTCAGCTTATCCAGAATTTTCTGGCGATAGGCCGGGAACAGCTTCGACCAATCATGATGCGGGCGAAGATAAGGCGTGTGCACCAGCACATAAAGCGCTTCGCCCCCTTCGGGTGCCACCGAGGGATCAGTGCCCGATGGCGCGGCCAGATAGGCGGTGGGGTCCGGCGCCACCTCACCCTTGCGGTAGATGGCATCGAATTCTTCTTCCGCATCGCGCGAGAAGACGAAATCATGATGCGCCAAATGTTCGTAACGGCGATTAAGGCCAAGATAGAGCACCACACCGGAACAGGCCGGTTCATACTTCTTGGCGTAGCGCTGCGACGCATTGCCCTTCACCAATTCCGTATAGGTGCGGATCGCATCCATATTGGAAATCAGCGCATCGCAGGCAATACGTTCGCCATTGGCTGTGACGCTGCGCACAGCACCGCCCACAATCTCAATATCCGTCACCTCAGCATTGGTGCGGAGATCAGCACCGAGCGAGGCCGCAAGGTTGGCGAGCCCTTCCGCCGTGGCGCGCGTGCCGCCCACCGGATACCACACGCCTTCGGATGCCTGCATATCGCCAATGCTGCACAGCACCGCCGGCGCAAGGTAAGGGCTGGAACCGACATACTGCGTGAAGTGATCCAGCATCTGCGCCAATTGCTCATTCGGCACATGGCCGCGAATCACTTTCGCCACCGTCTGGCCCATGCGGAGCGCCATGACATCACGCAGCACATTGGGCTTGAAATTATCACCAAGGTTCAGCGTATCGCCGATGCCTTCCACCGGCTTCCAGAAGAAAAATTTCTCAGAAACCTTGTGCAAATGGCGGGCGACGCGCTGGAAGCTTTCGTAACCCGTGCCATTCGGCCCACCGGGGGCGAAGGCATCCATGGACCGCGCCATTTCCTGCACGTTTTCGATCAGATCAATCTGCTTGCTGCCATCAAAAAAGCAGCGCCATTGCGGATCAAGCCGGATCAGCGGCATTTCCTGCTGCTGATCGCGCCCGGCTTCGGCAAAGATGCGGCGCAGCACGCGTGGCACGGTCAGGATGGTGGGGCCCATATCAAAGCGGAAATTCCCGCGCCCATCGGCTGATGGCATGTTCAGTACCGCTGCCTTGCCGCCCAGCCAGGCATTACGCTCAAGAACCGTGACCTGATGACCACGCGCCTGCGCGGTGGCGGCTGCAGCAAGCCCGCCCAAACCGCTGCCGATGACAATTACCTTGGCACCCATAGCGCCCTCTCCTTCTCAGTCGCCAGCAGACTGTTTGGTCGCATTTTCCGAGCCGCCAAGTGAGTCCACTTGGCTTGAAAATGCTCCCACATTGGCCCGCATATGGCTTGGGCTGCGTTCGCTGCGCGTCATGCCCAAATCCTGCAACAATAAATCTGCGCTGATCCGCGCGCCTTCATAAATCACCGGCAAGCCACTGCCAGGATGCGTGCCGCCGCCCACCAGATACACGCCCCGCGCCTTACCGAAGCGATTGCGCGGGCGGAAATGCATCATCTGCCGCACATTATGCGCCAGGTTGAAAGTCGCCCCATAGCCTACTGCATAATCATCCTGCCAGCCTTGGGGCGAGAGGATTTTCTCATACCGAATACGGCTTTCGATGTCATGCAAGCCAATCGCCTTCAGCCGGTCCAACGCAAGGCGCCGATAGCGCGGCGCTTCTGTCGCCCAATCCGCCCCGCCCAAAAGATTCGGCACCGGCACCAGCATATACAATGTGGAATGCCCGGGCGGTGCCATGGAAGGATCGGTACTGGCGGCTGCCTGCACATAAAGCGAAGGATTTTGTGGAATAATCCCTGCTTCGATCTGCGCCAGATTGTTCTCATAATCTTCCGCAAGCAGCACGGTGTGATGCGCCAGATCAAGCTGCCCTTCGATGCCCAGATAAAGCATGAAGGTGGAACAAGAATAACGCGCTTCGGCGATTTTCTTATTGGACCATTGCGGGCGCTGTTCTTCTTCCATCAGCCCCGGAATGGCATGCGCAAAATCAGCATTCACCACCACCGCATCCACCGCATGAAGCCGCCCGCCCACTTCAACGCCCACCGCACGGCGGCCTTCAAAGACAATGCGGTCAACCTTGTTATTCAGGCGGATATCCACGCCGACACTTTCCGCAACCCGCGCCATGGCTTCGGACACCACGCCGCACCCGCCGCGCGGATGAAAGACGCCATGTTCGTATTCCAGGAAGGACAGGATGGAAAACATGCTCGGACAGCGGAAGGGACTCATGCCCAGGTATTTGGACTGGAAGGAAAACGCCAAGCGTGTGCGCGGGTCCGAGAAGTGTCTTTGCAATTCCTGATCGAGCGAAAGCCAGGGCCGCAGATGCTTCAGCCCATTCATCACTTCCGGCGCCAAATAGGTCATTACACCAGGAAAGGGCCGTTCCAACACGGGGCGGAAGGCTTCTAGCTTCATGCGGTTTTCCGCCATGAAGCTGCGCACGCCCGCGGCATCGGCCGGGTTGATCTTCGCCACTTCCGCTTCCATGCGCGCCAGATCGGGCGTCGCTTCAATGGAAACGGGATTGGCGCCTTCGAAGATTAGCCGATATTGCGGGTCAAGGCGGATCAGATCCACCTCATCTTCAAGCCGCGCGCCGCAGGCTTCGAAAATTTCCGCCAGGATGCGCGGATACAAGAAGAAGGTCGGCCCAATATCAAAGCGATAGCCGCCGGGCGCGGTCATGGTACGGGTGCGCCCGCC
>CAMCHA010000284.1 GCA_945874515.1 Asaia bogorensis | reverse complement strand
GGTTCCGCCCCTGCCGCCGCTTTCGTCGCCATGCCTTACCACTCCGTTCAATTGCGAAAGGCATCCGGCGCCCCGGATGCCCGCGCAAATAGCCTCTACTATTAGGGCGTTGCCGCCGCACCTTCGGCCAGATCGGCCGCATCTTCCCCCCGGCGCAAGGCACCAAGGGCTTCCGTCAGGCGGATCAGCCTTTGCTGTGCCGCCGGGTCATTCGTGGCGGCCAGGCTTTCCTGTGCCGCTTTCTGGTCTTCAAGCAAAGCCGCTTCTCCGCGCAGCCTCAGGAAGAAATGCCAGAAGCCTTCCTCTACCTCCCGCGGGAGCGCATCGGGGCGCGCCGCTTGGGGCAGGGCCTCGGCGCCAAGCGCCCAAGCCGCAGCATCTGCCAAACCTTCATTTGCGAGGTGGGATAGCAATGCCTGAGAGTCAAGGCGCGATTCCGCCATGGGCCAGGAGAGAATCGAAGTTTGCAGCGCCCGCGCCGGCCCTTCGGGCAGGTCCAGCAGGCCCAAGGCTTCTTCGATCTGCGGTAACAGCCAGGGATGGCGCAGCAAAATGGCGAGCAGAATGCGCGCCTGGGCCGCGCGGATGGTGGGCGGTACCATGGCCGGCCGGGCGACACGCTGCGCGGGGGCGGCTTGGCCAGGCTGGCGGCGGCGCGTGGCAGTAAAGAAGCGATCGAGCAGCGCCTGGCGATATTCGCTGGCCAAGGCACGGTCTGAAATGGTGGCGGCGGCGGCAACCAGGCGGTTGCGTGCGGCGGCGCGTTGTTCTGGGCTGGCAATGGCCTGGCCTTCCAACAGTAGGCCGTAAAGCGCTTCTGATAACGGGCGCGCCGCGTCCATCACCCCCTGAAAGGCCGCCTGCCCGCCCTTGCCGATCAGCGTATCGGGATCCTCCCCCGCCGGCAGGGTAGCGAGCTTTAGGCTGCGCTCGGCGCTGATCAAGGGTAGTGCCGCTTCCGCCACGCGGGCGGCGGCCCGGGCGCCGGCGGCATCGCCATCAAAACACAGCACCGGTTCGGGCGACAGGCGCCATAATTCCTGCAACTGATCTTCCGTAAGCGCGGTGCCAAGTGGCGCCACCGCCCCGGTGAAGCCGGCCTGGTGCAGCGCGATCACATCCATATAGCCTTCAACCGCCACCACTGCCGCACCGCGAAAAGCGCCTTCCCGCGCGCGGTCCAGCCCGTAAAGCGCGTGGCGTTTGCGAAATAGCGGCGTTTCCGGGCTGTTGATGTATTTCGGCTGACCATCGCCCAGAATGCGCCCGCCAAAGGCAATCACGCGCCCGCGCCGGTCCCGGATGGGGAACATGACGCGGTTGAAGAAGAAATCGCGCGGCGCTTCATCGCCTTCGGGCTGCTTCAGCAGGCCGGCTTCGATCAATTGGCTTGGCTCGAACGCATCCTGCTTCAAATCCGCCTGCAAGGCGCCGCGCCCGGACCCAGCCCAGCCGAGGCCGAAGCCCTGGATGGTTTCCTCCGTCAGGCCGCGGCGGCGGAGGTATTCCAGCGCTGGCCGGCCCTCCGGTAGCCGGAGGCGACGCTGAAACGCCTCCATCGCTGCTTCCATGACCGTGTAGAGATCCCGCGCCTGGCGGGCGCGTTCGGCATCACGCGGGGCAAGTTTGGGGACATCGAGCCCCGCTTCGCCGGCGAGCCGTTCCACCGCTTCCATGAATTGCGCGCCTTCGGCCTGCATGACGAAGGTGACGGCATCCCCATGGGCGCCGCAGCCGAAGCAGTGGAAATGGTCGTCATAGACATAGAAGGAGGGCGTCTTTTCCCCATGAAAAGGGCAGCAGCCCTTCCAGTTCCGCCCAGATTTCAGCAGCCGCGTCTTCCGCCCGATCAGACCGGGCAGGGGCGTGCGGGCGCGAAGCTCATCAAGGAAACCGGGGGGCAGGGCCATGGCGTGGGGGTAGGATATACCTTTGGGGGGAAAAGTGGACTCGGGTGGGGGATGGGGGAAAACACCCCCTATAATAAGGGTGAGTGTTTTGGTGCCTCGGCGCGGGTTTGCGCCTGGGCACCAGGGCGGCTATCCGAACCGGCAGATTTTTGAAGGAACGCGACCATGACCCCCGCCGAACGCGCCGCCGTGCAGGCGCATCTGCGCAAGCTTTTCAGCAACCCCCGCATTCAGGTGACCGCGCCAGACCGCCCCAAGGGCAGCGTGGAGCTTAAAATCGGCAATGAATTCATCGGCACCGTCCACCGCGATGCGGAAGATGGCGATGTTTCCTATGCCGTGCAGATCGTGGTGCTGGCGGAAGATTTGCAGGACGGTGATTGAGAAACTGGGGGGTCCATGTCCCCGTCGCCAGCGCGCCGGGGACATGCACTAACCGTTTGTTTGATCGCATTTTCCGAGCCGCCAAGTGATACCACTTGGCTTGAAAATGCTCAGCCCCCCAGCCGCGCCTTCACCATCGGCCCAGCCTTTGCCATATCCAAAGCCGCAGCGTGGCGGGATTTCAGCACCGCCATCACCTTGCCCATATCCTTGATGGAAGCCGCCCCCGCTTCCGCCACCGCCGCATCAACCGCCGCCGCCATGGCCGCATCATCCATTTGCTGCGGCAAGAAGCCTTCAATCACGGCGATTTCGACTTCTTCCTTCGCTGCCAATTCGGGGCGATTGCCCTGGCGGTATAATTCCACACTTTCGCGCCGGGATTTCGCCATGCCGCGCAGCATGGCAATCACCTGATCATCCGGCACGCCCGGATCCTGCGGGGTCTTGCGCGCGGCGATATCCGTATCCTTCAGCTTGGCCATGATCATGCGGATGGTGGAGGTTGTGGCCGCATCCTTGGCCAGCATCGCGGTCTTCAAGGTATCGGTAAAACGGGCGCGGAGTTCCATGGGTGTTCCTTCAATCTAGGTCGCGCTTATAGCAAAGAGCGACGCTCGGGCCAGGGTGTAGGGTTTCAGGCGGCCCGGATCGCCTCAATCAATTTCGGCTCACGCGCCAGCAGCTTCATCAGCAGCAAAGTCGGGCGGCTTGGCTGCGCCTCGCCATGTTCGTATTTGTAGAAGCTATTGGGCGAACCCGTCAGCAAAAGGCTCGCATCCTTTTGCGTGAGGCCCGCCGCCTTGCGTACCTGCTTCGCCAAATGCTTCACTGATGCAGCATATTCGGCTTTCATTTCCGCGAGTGCAGCATCCAAGGGTGCCGCATCAGCACCCAGCAAAACGCCATCGCCATCACCTTCGGGAAACCAGCCCGTGACCTGCACCACGCGGGTCAGGTCCATATAGGCCACAACCTCTCGCCGCTTACGCCGACGCAGCAGGGCGCCGGTTTCGGGGTGGGTCATGGTCTCGGGCGCGGGCATTCTATTTCTCCTTGAAAGACAAAAGCACGAATTCAGTCACAACCGCATCGGTGAATTTCAGATAGAGCAGCAAGCCATCATGCGGCACGTGATAGACATCCTGCCACTGGCGATGATCGCCCAGGCTGGTGGTGGATTGCACGAAATGCGCCCCCTGCATACTTGACACCACCGCCGCCACATCATCCATGCCATAGCCAAGCGCGACGGCCGAACGCGCGGCTGACATGGTGATCGCGCGCGCCCGCGCAAAAGCCGCCTTGAAGGCCGCAAGATCATGGCTTCGCTTCCGCTTATCCATGTATCTCCATACCACCTTTAAGGTGGTTTTAGCAAGCTCTTTTCGCCACCCTTCGCCCCATAGAAAATCACCCAGGTTGCGAAATCGGCGGAGGTATCCTCAAACCGATGCGCCTCCCCCGCGCGCACGAAAAGCGCGTCATGCGGGGCGAAGGGCACACGTTCCGCGCCACGCCGTAGCCAGCCCGTGCCGGAAGCGATGATGTAAAGCTCATCCTGGTCATGCGGGGTCTGGGTATCCTCGCCCTTCGGCGCAAACCAGCGGAGTTGCATGGAACCATGCGCCAGCAGCAGCGCGGAAAGCCGGCCGGGGGCATTCGGCGTTGCAGCGGCCTCGGTCGCCGTGATGAGGGTGCGGGGAGGGGTTTCAGACATTCTGGTTCACCTCAATCATGTTGGCAGAGGGGTCGAGCACATAAATCTGGTGCATCCCCGCCATGGCATAAACGCCGGCATCGGAAACCAGCACGCCCGCCGCTTCCAGCCGCGCCTTCACCGCCTTTACATCCGGCACGCAAAAGGCCGGGTGCCCGCCGATGGAAGGGTTATGCGC
>CAMCHA010000283.1 GCA_945874515.1 Asaia bogorensis | reverse complement strand
CTCCGCCGCGACCTGCTGCTTCGCTCCGCCCTTTTCGCATCTGCCGCGCTTTGCGGCACCCAAGCCCAGGCCGATACCGCCTGGAACCCTGACCGCACGCTGCGCATCGTGGTCCCCGTCGCACCCGGCGGCAGCCTGGATATCCTTGGCCGCCTGCTGGCACGGCATTTGACCGAGGCTTTGGGCCAGAATGTCGTGACGGAAAACAAGCCCGGCGCCGGCAGCAATATCGCCTTTGAATTGGTGGCGCGCGCCGCGCCTGATGGGCTGACGCTGCTGGTGGGCTCGGACCCGCTCACGATCAACCCCGCGCTTTACCCGCGCGTTGGCTTTGACCCGGTGCGGGATTTCAGCCCGGTGATTGAGGCGGTGCGCGCGCCGCAGGTGCTGGTGGTGCACCCCTCAGCCCCCGTGCGAGATGTGGCGGGCTTTATCGCCTGGGCACGGGAAGCAAGTGGCAAGCTGACGGTCGCGTCCCAGGGCAATGGGTCCATCGGCCATCTGGCTGGGGCGCTATTTGCGCAGGATGCTGGGCTTGGCTTCACCCATGTGCCCTATCGCGGCGGCGGTCCTGCCGTGATTGATCTGGTTGCCGGGCATATCCAGGCGCTATTCGTGACTTTGCCGGCCGCCATTGAACATATCCGCACCGGGCGGCTGCGTGCGCTCGCCGTCACCAGCGCCAAGCGCGTCCCTGCGCTGCCGGAGGTGCCGACCATCGCCGAAGCAGGTTTTGCGGAATTTGAGGTGATTACCTGGCAGGGCATCCTGGCACCTGCCGGAACCTCACCCGCTGCCATTCGCCGCCTGGCTGGCGCCTTGGAACGCATATTGGCGAAGCCGGAGGTCGCAGAACAACTCACCGCGCAGGGTTTTGAGGTGACCAGCCAAGGCCCCGCGCAATTCGCGCAATTGATCCAGGCGGAGGCACGGCGCTGGCCCGCCTTGGTCCGCCGCACCGGCGCCCAGCCCGATTGAACACCCCTCCGCAAAGGAAAAGACAAATGCCCGATTCCCTGACCCCGATTGATTGGCGCACCCGCGGCATCAAGCATGTGCGCGCCAGTGCCAAAAGCTCCAGCACGCCCGAAACCCTTGGCATGAACCGCGAAGTCGCCATCAGTGGCCCGCGCAGCGGCTCTGTCGCGCTTTGGGCCGGCACCAATCGGATCGAGCCCAATTCCCGCACCGGCGCGCATCATCACGGTGCTTTGGAAAGCGTTATTTACATCATCAGCGGCACTGCCCATATGCGTTGGGGCGATCGGCTGGAATTCATCACCGAAGCGCGCGCGGGCGATTTCTTCCTGGTGCCGCCTTACGTGCCGCATCAGGAAATCAATGCCTCAGCGACCGAGGTGCTGCATTGCGCGCTCGTGCGTTCCGGCACCGAGGAAGTGGTGGTGAACCTGCCTGACCTGGTGGCGGTTGATGAGCCTGAATGGGTGCATACGCGCTGATCATCAGCGCGCGTTTTCTGCACTTCCACGCTTAAGGACTACTGAAATGAGCTTGCAACTCGGCCAAATCGCCCCGGATTTCACGGCGGAAACCACCACCGGCCCGATCCGGTTTCATGAATGGAAGGGCGCCTCCTGGGTGGTGCTGTTCAGCCACCCCAAGGATTTCACGCCTGTCTGCACCACAGAATTGGGCGAAGCCGCGCGGCTGAAGCCAGAATTCGACAAGCGCGGCGTGAAGATCATCGGCCTTTCGGTTGACCCGCTGACCAACCATGCGGGGTGGGAGGCCGATATCAAGGACACCCAGGGCCATGCGGTGAATTTCCCGATGATCGCCGACCCTGATCGCAAGGTGTCGAACCTCTATGGCATGGTGCATCCGGATACCGATCCAACCATCACCGTACGCACGGTTTATGTGATTGATCCCGCGCATAAGGTGCGGCTCACCATGACTTATCCGCCAAGTGCGGGGCGCAATTTCGATGAGATTTTGCGCGTGATTGACAGCCTGCAATTGACTGATGGTTCCAAGCTGGCGACGCCAGTGAATTGGCGCCCGGGTGGGCGGACGATCATTCCCCCCTCCATCCCCGATGCCGAAGCGGCGAAGCTGTTTCCGCAGGGCTGGAAGGCTGATCGGCCCTATTTGCGCTGGGTTGAAACCACCCCCGCAAAGCAGGATTGAGCCCCGGCCCACGCCCGCCTATCGCCAAGGCCCAACTTCGCGATAATAGAATTGTCACAAAGGGGGCGGGGCCAGCCAAAAGCGGTTTGGCTGGCCTATGGCATGGATTGGTGGGAGCTTTAGGTTTTGATGGGCGCGCCGCGGTTTCATATTCTCTATCGCATCACCCCGGATGATTCCCGGCCGATTGAAGTGCATGCCAAGGATATCTGCCTTGAGGAAACGGTCGAAATCCCGGGCGATTGCGTGCCGCCGGCCATCTGGGATGCGGGGATTGTAGGCCGGGTTGAAGCCATTACGCCCTGCGCGCCGCCATCGCGCGCTTTCGATGTAGGAATCAGCTACCGCGCCGATATCGCCAATGATTCCATCCCCAACCTTCTCAACATCATCTTCGGCAATATCTCGATCAGGCGCGGCATCAAGATCATTGATATCCGGCTGACGCCGGATCAGCTGCACGTCTTTGGCGGGCCGCGTTTTGGGATTGCCGGGTTGCGCCAAGCACTTGGCGCCTATGGCCGGCCATTGGCCGCAACCGCGATCAAACCCTTGGGGCTTTCCGTGCAGGAATTGGCCCGCCTTGCTGCCGGCTATGCGTTGGGTGGGCTTGATGTGATCAAGGATGATCACGGGCTGATGGATCAGCCCTTCCACCCCTTCAAGGAAAGGGTGGCGCGGCTGCAGGAAGCGATCAGGAACGCCAATGCCAAAACTGGGCGGAAGACGCTCTATTTTCCAATGATCGGCGGGCGGTTTGACCAGATCGAAGCACAAATGGAATTTTCCCGCGCGCAGGGCTGCGCCGGGGCGCTGATTGCGCCCATGCTGATCGGGCCGGATACGGGCTTTTACTTGGCGCGCAAATACGGCCTGGCGGTGATGACGCATCCAAGCTTCACCGGCACGCATTTCCATGACCCCGAGCATGGCATGACGCCGGCCATGCTGCTCGGGCGGCTATTTCGTGTTTTCGGAGCTGATATCTCGGTTTTTCCCAATGCCGGTGGGCGCTTTACCTTCAGCGATGAGGAATGCCGCGATCTGGCCATTGCCATGCAGGAACCCTTGGGCGATGTGAAGCCTGGTTTTCCTTCCCCGGCAGGCGGCATGATGATTGAACGCATTGACAGCATGGTGGCGAGTTTCGGCCATGACGCGGTCTTTCTGATTGGCGGCGCGCTGATGCGCCATTCGCCCGATCCTGAGGTCGGCGCGCGCGCCTTCCTGGCCGGGATTGAAAACGCCGTTGCCACCGGAAGGGCCGCCGAATGACCGTGCGCCGCTTCAATGCCTTCGGCTGGGAAAACGTGCCCGTCCTGTCCTATAAGGAAGGCGGCCCCTATAAGGATGTGACGCGCCAGATCCTGTTTGAGGGTGCGGACTCACTCCCCGTTCAGTGGCGGTATTTTGAGGTGCAGCCCAGCGGTCATTCCACCCTGGAACGCCATGAGCATATCCATTGGGTGCTGATCCTGCGCGGGCGTGGTGCTTGCCTGGTGGGTGATGAGATCACCGATATCGCCGAGCATGACCTGGTGGAAATCCACGCCATGCAATGGCATCAATTCCGCGCGGCTGAGGATGCGCCGCTGGGTTTTCTCTGTCTGGTTGCGGCTGAACGGGATCGCCCGCAATTGCCGAGCGCGGATGATTTGGCTGCCTTGCGGCAAGACGCAACAATCGCTGATTTTATCAGAACTTAACGCCGCCGCAGCACCGCTTCCCGCGCCAGCGCCATCACCGCGGCGCGGGCAATCGCCTGATCCGGCATGCCGGTTGTCTTGGTTTGGCGTTCCGCTTCCAGCAGCGCATCACCGGCTGCCGCCAACGCCGGCGCGGGCCAAAGCCTGAGCGCCCTTTCGAAAGCCGGGCGGCTTTTGAAAAACACCGGCGGACGCAGGGAAGACAACGCATCACCGGGGCTTGAGCCCTTCGCCACGGAAAGCGCGGCCAGATGCAGCCGTTGCACATGGCGCAACGCGGCGCGCACCACCTGCACCGCGGCGGCACCTTCCGCAAAGGCCTGATCCAAGGCGCGA
>CAMCHA010000282.1 GCA_945874515.1 Asaia bogorensis | reverse complement strand
TTATTGGGCGCGATGCAATTCGGGTGGCCTTCCTGCAAGCGGAAACCAAAACCCCGATTTTGCAGCACGACACCTGATTTTTCCGCGAGGATGCCGGAACCGAAACCTTCAAACAGCGAATTGATGAAGGAACAGGCATTGCCATCCTTATCCACCACGCAGAGATAGACCGTGTCTTTGTGCTTGTTCAGATCGCTCTCACCTGGCGCGGGCAATTCAGGCAGCGCCGCATCGTCGCGGATCAGCCCTGCCAGGCGCTTCAGGTAATCTGCATTCAGCAGCTTTTCGACCGGCACATTCACTTGCGCGGGATCGGCGAGGAAAGCGTCGCGATCCCGATAGGCCATGCGCGCGGCTTCGATGTGCCGATGCAAGCGCGTGGCGGAAAGCGGCCCGCCTTCGGGTGTGGGCAGATGGGCGAGCGTGCCCAGGATTTGCAGCGCATGCAGGCCGGACCCATTGGGCGGGCATTGATAAACCTCCATCCCGCGCCAGGGGATGGAAATCGGCGTCACGAATTCCGCAGCACTCTGGCCATTGGCGAAATCTTCTTCCGTATGCAGGCCGCCCGCTTCCAGCAGCGTGGCCACAATATCCGCCGCCACTTCGCCCTGATAGAAAGCCGCCGCGCCACGTGCAGCAATGGCGCGCAAGGTCTTCGCCAATTCCGGCTGACGGAAGCGCGTACCCAGCTTGAAGGCCACGCCATTATTCAGGAACCGCCGCGCGGAAGCAGGGTTTTTCAGCAATTTGTCAACGGAAGCTTCCCAATCCGCCCAAACGCGCGGCGTGATGGGGAAGCCTTCTTCCGCGTAATGGATCGCCGCTTGCAGAATACGATCCAGGCCAAGCTTGCCATGGCTGCGGTTCAGCAATTCCCAAGCCGAAATCGCGCCCGGCACCGTCACCGAATGGGCGGAGGTGTTTTCCAGCTTGGTCGCACCGGTGGCGCGCAGTGCCTCCGGCGTCGCAGCGCCTGGCGCGCGGCCAGAACCATTCAGCGCAACCACCGTGCTGCTGCCGGCGGGCACGTAAAGGCAGAAGCAATCCCCGCCAATGCCGGTCGAGCCGGGTTCAATCACGCATTGCACGGCGCAGGCGGCAATCGCCGCATCCATGGCGTTCCCACCGGCGCGCAGGATTTCAAGCGCGGCAAAGGTGGCTTGGGGCATGGAGGTTGCGGCCATGCCGTGGGTGCCATAGGCGGGGCTGCGGCCAGCAAGGTGAAGATCACGCATCGTGGTTCGGGCTTTCATCAGTTACAAAGACAACCCCTTTCATGCCCCCTCTCGGCCTTCGGTAAAAGCCCCAAGCCCCCTCTTTGGCGGTTTCACGGGGCGCGAATCTGCATTAAAGCCCCGTCATGGAACCAGCAGCGACCCTTGATGAATTTCACCGGATAGATATCCGGGTCGGCATCATCCTGACCGCTGAGCCCTTCCCGGAGGCGCGCAAGCCCGCAATCAAGCTCAGCATTGATTTCGGCCCAGAGATCGGCGTGAAGCGGTCCTCGGCGCAATTGACCGTGCATTACAAGCCGGAAGCGCTGGTAGGGCGGCAGGTGGCGGCGGTGGTGAATTTCGCCCCGCGCCGCATTGCAGGGTTCATGAGTGAGGTTCTGGTGCTGGGAATGCCGGATGAGGCCGGCGCGGTTGTGCTGCTTAGCCCTGATCAACGCGTGCCGAATGGCGGAAGGATGTTCTGATGGCGCAGAAGTATTACACAGTTTCTTGGGACCAATTGCACCGGGATGCGAAGGTGCTGGCCTGGCGGCTGCTGGAACGCGGCCCCTGGCGCGGTGTGGTGGCGATCACCCGCGGCGGGCTGATCCCAGCCGCCGTGGTGGCGCGTGAATTGGATTGCCGGCTGATCGAAACCGTTTCGGTCCTTACCTATGATGAGGAAACCAAGGGCGAGCCGCGTGTGGTGAAAATGCCCGATGCAGCGGGCGATGGCGAAGGCTGGCTGCTGCTGGATGATCTGGTGGATACCGGCACCACGGCGCGCGTGGTGCGCGCCCTGCTGCCCAAGGCGCATTTCGCGACGGTCTATGCCAAACCCGCCGGCAAGCCGATGGTGGATACGTTTATTACGGAAGTGAGCCAGGATACCTGGATCCTGTTCCCCTGGGATACGGAGCCGCAATTCATTGCGCCGATTGCGAAATCAGCGGGGCAATAGAGGGCGGCGAAAGTGGCAGGAGAGACCCATGCCTGACATCTATCAGGATAATCGCAGTTTCACTGCCTCTCGCGCCTGGGGAGCCCGTGATTTTGCGGAGATTGAAGGCGCCACGGTGCGGCTGCATTGGACCGACCAACCCTATATCTGGCACGTCAATGATGGAGCGGAGGTTTTCGTCGTGCTCGATGGCGCGGTTGAGATGAAGTATCGGCTGGATGGCGCGGAACATTCGGTGCGGCTTGGGCCGACGGATGTTTTCGTGGCCGATGTTGGTGATGAGCATGTGGCGCACCCGATTGGTGCGGCGCGTATTTTGGTGGTGGAGCGCAAAGGGTCGGTGTGAATTGCATCGCCTACCGAGGCCCGCGCATTTCAATCAGATCTCGGTTGCGCGTCACCAGATCGCTCAGCATCACATCAATCCGCTCGCGGAGCCTAGCAACGGCTGTGCCGATAATGCCGAAGCCTGGCTGACCGAGGTCAGGGAACCAGCGCTTTGCCAGCGGCACCTGCGCGAGGCAGCGTAAATCCATGTGGAACGGCTTCTGGCCCACGGCGCGCGCCGCCGCATCCTCGAATTCCATCACGCCAAGCGGCAGCCGCACCGTGGCGCTGCGCCATGGCCCGGAACTCGTGTAGGTAAGCAGCAGCATTGGCACTTTTGGCTTACTGTCAGTAGCCAGCACATAGGCAATGTGCCGCACTGGCCCTGGCTGGTCAGGCGGAGCCGGCGGACCGAACGGGAACATGGTCCAGACAAAGGACCCGGACGGGATCGGACAATCTGCCACGCCGCCTCAGCGGCCGAATAATGCGTCGATGGTCTTTTTGCGGCGAGCATAACTCTTGTCACTCTCGCCCGGCCGACGATCGGGATCGCCGAATGGCACAGCTTGGAGTTCCGGCGCCACATGCAGGCGGATCGTACGCTCAGCTTCGTCGCGCGCGCGTATTTCACGTTCAACAAGCAACTCCAACACCGCGGCGACCGAGCGATGCTCGGCCTTGGCGATTTGCTGAAGCCGCGCATGCGCCTCAGGCTCGAGGCGGACCGTCACGCCCGGACGGGCGGCAGAAGAAGCATTTGGCATACCGCATATTTGCATCAAAATGATGCACCGTTCAAGAGCGAGGCAATTCCTGACAGGGAAATTTCCTGCTCAACCTTAAGGTCTCGGCAAATGGCCCCGCCGGCATCGAAGCCCCGATGATCACGCCCCCGCCATCGCCTGCGCGATGGTGCTGAGTGGCAAAACCAGCGACAGCGGCGCATCTTCCAGCCGGATCGCGCCAAAGCCTTCATACCATTGCGCGGCGCGGTCCGATTTCGCGTCAATCAGCAGCGCAACCCCGCCCACTTCCTCAGCCACCGCGATGCAGCGCCGCCCGGCGGCAATCAGCAGCGCCCCACCCAAGCCCTGTCCCTGCCATTCCCGCGCAACGGCCAGACGCCCGAGGCGAAAGACCGGCACCTCATATCTCCCAAGACTGCGGGTCAGCAGCGCGGGCGTGCGAGCATAGGCAAGCGCGCCGACACTGAGGCTGTAATAGCCGAGGATTTTCTGCGGTGCCGCAGGGTCCACCACCACAAAACTCTTGGCACCGCCGCTTTCATGGCTTTGCCGGGCATAGCGCGCCAAAAATTCATTCAGCGCTGGCTCGCCACAATCAAAACTCTTGCGGTCATGGGTGCGGGAAAGCGGCTGCTCCCGCCAGGGTGTGCTCACGTTATTTTACGGGCAGTCTCGGCAGCACGGCGGAGTTTTTCGTTGGGCGCGGGCGGGTTTTCCAAAAGCGCCAGCACGCGCAGGCTATCGCGTTCGGAAAGCGCCAGGCGTTCGGCGTTTTCGATCACGGCGCGGGCTTCGGGCAGCATTTTGCCCAGGATGAAGGCTGTCAGGTCCATATTCATCAGCGCTGCCGCCCGGGCGAGCATGGCCTTTTCCTCAGCCGGCAGGCGGAATTCGATGCGGCCGCCTTCGGGGGCGGTGACAAAAGACGACAAGGATAC
>CAMCHA010000281.1 GCA_945874515.1 Asaia bogorensis | reverse complement strand
TGAAGACCAGCCGCTTGCTGGCGACGATTACGGGTTTTGATGTGCAGCCCAATAAGGCGATTGTGGGCCGCAATGCCTTCGCCCATGAATCGGGGATCCATCAGGATGGCGTGCTGAAGGACAAATCCACCTATGAAATCATGACGCCGGAAAGTGTTGGCTGGTCCACATCATCGCTGGTGATGGGCAAGCATTCCGGCCGCGCCGCCTTCCGGGATAAGCTGAAGGCCTTGGGCTATGAGATCGGCGATAATCAGTTGAACGACGCCTTCCGCCGCTTCAAAGACCTCGCGGACCGCAAGAAAGTGGTCTATGATGAGGATATCGTCGCGCTGGTGGATGACGAAGTGGTCCGCCAGAATGACCGTCTGAAGCTGGTGGCGCTGACGGTCGCGACGGGGATGAATACCAGCCCGACTGCCTCCATCGCCTTGGAAGTGGATGGCGAAAGGCGCGAAGGGGTGGCTGCCGGCGATGGCGCGGTGGATGCCACCTTCAATGCGCTGAGGCAGGCTTTCCCGCATGAGGTGAACCTCAAGCTCTATGCCGTGCAATCGGTCACGGGGGGCACGGATGCCCAGGCGCGGGTGACAGTGCGGCTTGAAGAAGCGGGCAAGCTTGTGGATGGCCAGGGGGCGGATACGGATACGATTGTCGCCTCTGCCCGGGCCTATGTGCATGCTTTGAACAAGCTTCTGGTCAAGCGCGAACGCACCGCGCCGCCGGCGGTGCTCAGCGCCTGATAAGCTGAGGGTCACACCCCCGGATTACGGCTTGAGACTCCCGGCCAGGGGGGGTAGATCCCTGGTCCTTCTGGCTTGCCGGGAAGCCAATTCCGCCACCTCGGCGCTTAAGCGCCGGGGCATACTCTGTTTTAAGGGGTTTTAGCATGTTCGGACGCCTATTCGGCTTCCTGTCCGCCGATATGGCCATTGACCTCGGCACCGCGAATACGCTGGTCTATGTGAAAGGCCGGGGCATCGTTTTGAATGAGCCGAGTGTGGTCGCTATTTCCGATGTGCGTGGCCGTAAGCAGGTGCTGGCGGTGGGTGAGGAAGCGAAGCTCATGCTGGGCCGCACGCCCGGGAATATCTCGGCCATTCGGCCGCTGCGCGATGGCGTGATCGCGGATTTCGAAGTAGCGGAAGAAATGATCAAGCACTTCATCCGCAAGGTGCATAATCGGCGTGGCTTTGCCTCCCCCATGATTATTGTGTGTGTGCCTTCGGGGTCCACCGCGGTGGAACGGCGCGCCATTCAGGAAAGCGCGGAAAGTGCCGGCGCGCGCAAGGTGCTGCTGATTGAAGAACCCATGGCGGCGGCGATTGGCGCTGGCCTGCCGGTGACGGAACCGTCGGGTTCGATGGTGGTGGATATTGGCGGTGGCACCACGGAAGTGGCCGTCATCAGCCTGGGCGGCATTGTCTATGCGCGCAGTGTCCGCGTGGGTGGCGACAAGCTGGATGAGGCGATCATTTCCTATATCCGCCGTCAGTTTAATTTGCTGATCGGTGAAAGCACCGCGGAACGGATTAAGCTTGAAATCGGCGCTGCCGCCCCGCCTGAAGATGGTGAAGAAGGCCCAACCGCCGAAGTGAAGGGCCGCGATTTGATGAATGGCGTCCCGCGCGAAGTGATCGTCAGCCAGCGCCAGGTGGCGGAAGCGCTTGCGGAACCCGTGGCCCAGATTGTGGATGCGGTGAAGACCGCGCTGGAAAACACGCCGCCCGAGCTCGCCGCCGATATCGTGGATAAGGGCATTGTGCTGACCGGCGGCGGCGCTTTGCTCGGCCGGCTGGACCAGGTGTTGCGCGATGCCACGGGCCTGCCTGTCGTGGCGGCGGAAGATGCACTTTCCTGTGTGGCGCTTGGCACCGGGCGCGCGCTTGAGGATATCAAGCGCCTTCGCCATGTGCTGACATCCATGTACTGAAGCGGAGCAAGGGGGTAGCCCAGCGTGATCAGGCTCAGTATCCCTCTACGGCAGGCATTGGCGCGGCTTTCGCTGCCGATCATGATTGCCGTGGCCTTCGGGGTGATGCTGATTGGCAAGGCGGATACGCTGCTGGTGGAGCGGCTGCGCATAACGCTTTCTGACGCGCTGACACCTATTTATGGCGCGATTTCCCAGCCGGTGAATGCGGTTGAGGAGGCGATCGGGGAAATCCAGAGCCTTGCGACACTCCGCAGCGATAATGCCAGGCTGCGCGAGGAAAATGAGCGTCTGCGCCGCTGGCATGCGGCAGCGCTGGGGCTTGAGGCTGAGAATACGCTGCTGCGCCGCCAACTTGGCTTCATGCCGGAAGGCACGCCCAATTTCCACGCCGCGCGCGTGGTGGCCGATGGTGGCGGCACCTATGCCCGCGCGGTGCTGCTGGCGATCCCGCCGCAACATGCCATTCGCAAGGGTCAGGTTGCCCTGGATGAGCGTGGCTTTGTTGGCCGTGTGACGGAAGTGGGCTCGCGCTCTGCCCGCGTGCTGCTGGCGACTGACATGAATAGCCGCATACCAGTCACGCTTGAAGGAAGCCGCGCGCGCGCGGTGATGGCCGGCACCAATGGCGCGCGGCCGCGCTTGGCGCATTGGCCGGAAGGCGTCATTCCGCAGGAAGGCGAACGCGTGGTGACCAGCGCCCAGGCAAATGCTTTTCCGGCCGGGCTGCCGGTGGGCGTGGTGCGGCGCAGCGCGCAAGGGTCGCTCGAAGTGGAGCTTTTCGCCCGGCTCGATAATCTTGAAATGGTTCGGCTATTCGATTTCGGTCTTTCGGGGATTTTGCCGCCGGAAGCGGTGGCGCGCCCGGAACCCCGCCCGGCGCGGCGCTAAAGCAGCGCCATGAGCTTATCGCCGAAACTCCGCGCGCCGCCGCCCGGGCGCCCGGAACCGCCGCAGGATTTGGCACGGCGGATTGAAGCGCTGCTGCGCCTGGCCTTTCCGATGCTGTCTACCGCGGTGGTGCTTATCCTCTCGGCCACGCCCACCAGCCTACCGGCGCTGGCCTTCGCGCTGGCCATGCCGTCCGTCGCTTTCTGGACCGTGTTTCGCCCGGCAGGCATGGCGCCGCCCATCGTGTTCATTCTGGGGCTATTGCTGGATTTGCTGACCTTAGCGCCGCTTGGTGTGCATATCATCGCGCTGCTGGCGCTGCATGGGGCTGCGATGCGGCTGCGCTTTTGGCTGGCGCGGCAAGGCTTCTTCATGGTGTGGCTTTGCTTTTGCCTGGGCGCCTTGGCAGCAATCCTGCTCGCCTGGGGTTGCACCGCGCTTTTACTGCTGACCTTGCCGCCCTGGCAGCCGATATTGCACACGCTGCTGCTGACCGCGGGGCTCTATCCGCCCATCGCCATTATCCTGTCGCGCGCACATGAAGTGATGCGCCGGGCGGAGAATCTGCCATGAAGCTCTGGCCTGGGCGCCGCGCTTCCGGCTTTGGCGCCAATACGAACATCAAGCGCGAAGAAGAACGCCGGCGAATGATTTTCACGCGCCGCGCCGCGTTGTTGGGCGCGGTGCAGCTCGGCGCACTCGGCTTTCTTGGGTATCGGCTGTTTCGGTTACAGATTGAAGAAGGCCGGCGCTACGCGACCTTGGCAGAAGAAAACCGTGTCAGTGCCAGGCTTTTTGCCCCGCCGCGTGGGCGCATCCTGGATCGGCGCGGCGATGTGGTTGCCGGCAATCGGCTGAATTGGCGGGCACTTCTTGTCGCGGAACAGACGGCTGATGTCGCTGCCACTATCGAAACCTTCTCTCGCATCGTGCCCTTGCAGGATCATGAAAAGGCGCGGATTGAACGCGACATCCGCCGAAATCGCCGCTTCGTACCGGTGATCCTACGCGAATTCCTGAGCTGGGAGGAAATGGCAGCGATCGAGGTAAATGCGCCCGACCTGCCCGGCGTTTCCGTGGATATGGGCACAACCCGCATCTATCCCGAAACCGAACATCTGGCGCATGTACTTGGCTATGTCGGCACGCCAACCGAACAGGATTCTGGCGAAGAAGGCTTGGTGCATTTGCCCGGCATGCGCGTGGGCCGCGCCGGACTTGAACGCTTCCATGACCGCGTGCTGCGCGGGCGCGTTGGTGCGGTGCAGGTTGAGGTGAATGCCGTGGGCCGCGTGATCCGCGAATTGGATCGGCGTGAAGGCATCCCTGGCCAGGATGTGCAGCTTTCCGTGGATACAGCGCTGCAAAAGGCCATTCGCAATAAGATAGATGAAGGC
>CAMCHA010000280.1 GCA_945874515.1 Asaia bogorensis | reverse complement strand
CCCAATTGGTCGAATTCATCGCGCTGCGCTGAAAGCGGCACACGGCGGGAAAGATCCCCGGCTGCAATGGCGCTTGCGGTCAGTGAAGCGGCGCGCAGCCTGTCGCCAAGCACACGGCGCAGCGCCGCGGCACCCGCCAGCGCAAAAGCAACGGCAACAGCAAAGGACCACAGCAGGGCCTCAGACAGCAGGGTACGGAGGTTTTCACGATCAGTCGCATCGCGCCCCACCAGCAGCCTATGGCCCCGATCCAGCGGCACGCGATACAAGCGCGCTGGCACCGCGACACCATCGCGGCGCACCATATTGGCAGACCAGGAGCCAGGTATCTCCGCCGCCGACGGCCAGCGATCCAGATTACCTGCAAGGCGGTTGCCCGCCTCATCCATCAACAAATAAATGGCGTGATCATCAATATCCACCGCAAGCCTGCCGCCGATGGCATCCACTACCGCGGCTTTGCCACCGCCGCGCCAAGCTTCCTGCAAGCCAAGTGCGTCGGCGCGGATTGCATCATCTATCTGGCGCGACATCGTGCCCGCCGTGCCCCACCAGAGCATCAGCGCAAAGCTGGCGATTGCTGCCAGGGACAGCACGGCAAATAGTAAGGCAAAGCGAAAGCCGGCACTTTTCAGATAGGCGCCAACATCGCGCCAGCCGTCAGCTTCGTCAGGCTGCGCGGCCATGCAAGTTTAGGCTTCGGCGCGGATCATATAGCCCGCATTGCGCACGGTATGGATCAGCGGCACATCAAAGCCCTTATCAACTTTCTGCCGCAGGCGAGAGACATGGACATCAATCACATTGGTCTGCGGATCAAAGTGATAATCCCACACCTTCTCCAGCAGCATGGTGCGGGTGACCACCTGGCCCACATGGCGCATCAGATGTTCCAGCAAACGAAATTCGCGCGGTTGCACTTCAATCCGGCGACCGGCCCGCATCACGGTGCGCGACAGCAAATCAATTTCAAGATCCGCAACCACAAGCTTGGTCGCCGGTACCTCCATGGCGGGCCGGCGCGCAAGTGCTTCGATGCGTGCAAGCAATTCGGCAAAGGCGAAGGGCTTGACCAGATAGTCATCCCCGCCAGCCTTCAGCCCCTTCACGCGTTCATCAACTGAACCAAGCGCTGTCAGGAATAGTACCGGGGTCTTGTTGTCCTGGCTGCGCAAGGTCTCCACGATCCTCAGCCCATCCACCCCGCCTGGCAGCATGCGGTCCAGGATCAAAAGGTCGAAGGGCTCGGACGCAGCCATGAAAAGCCCATCGCGCCCATTGGCGACGTGCTCGACAATATGCCCGGCCTCTTGCAGGCCCTTTTTAACAAAACGGGCGACCTCGGCATCATCCTCAACAAGCAGGATTTGCATGGCAGGCTAAATTTTTCATCGCAGGCTAACTCCAGAAACAGACCAAATTCCATGGCACCGGAACGCTACGCTCCTTCGCTGGATTATTCAAAGCAAACCCTCAGCCGGGGCTCGGCCGACGCCCCACTTGCACGGTAACTTCCATAACGCGCCCTTCCCGCATCAGGGAAAGCCGCGCATTCTGCCCCGGCGCGATGGCGGAAATGCCGCGCACCAATTCGCGATTATTGCTAATGCGCGCACCATCCAGCGCAGTAATCACATCCCCCTGGCGAAGCCCCGAACGGGCGGCGGGGCTACCGCGCTCAACGCCAAGCACCTGAGCGCCGCCGCGTGGCGGGCGCCCTGGTTGGGCTTCCACATCGCCCACCGAAACGCCCAGCCAGCCGCGTTCGACCCGTCCGCCGCGCAGCAATTGTTCGATAACCGGGCGCGCAAGATCGGATGGCACGGCAAAGCCAATTCCGGCTGAGGCACCGCTTGGGGAGAAGATCAGCGTCGTGATGCCAATCACCTCACCCGCCATGTTGAACAGTGGCCCGCCAGAATTACCCGGATTGATCGGCGCATCGGTCTGGATGAAATCATCATAGGGGCCGAGGCGAATATCGCGCCCAATGGCCGAGATAATGCCCGACGTGACAGACCCGCCAAGCCCGAAGGGATTGCCCGCCGCCAAGACCCATTGCCCAACGCGCATCTGGCGCGAATGGCCAAGCGATACCGCAACCAATGGCGCAGTCGGTTCGATCTTCAGCAGCGCGATATCGGTCAATTCATCAACACCGATGATGGTGGCAGGATATTCTGACCCATTTTGCAAGCCCACCAGCACTGTCGCGGCATCGCCAATCACATGCGCGTTGGTGACGATAATGCCCGAAGGTTCAATGATGAAACCGGAACCCGCACCCTGGATGACGGGCCGCCCGCTGCGCCGTCCCTGTTCACGCTGCGGGCGGTCCCGCGGTTGTCCGCGCCATTCGGGCGCCATGCTGTCGCGCGTCGTGACTTGGATGCTGACCACGGCGGGCAGCACGCTTTGCGCAAGATCGGCAAAATCCGGCAGGCCACGCTGCGCAATGGCTGGGCCGCAGGCGGCCAGGGCAGCGGGCAGGAAAAGCGCAGCGCGGCGCGATAGCTGGGGCGGAATTGAATTCATGATGTCGCATAGATGCGCCGCTTCGGCGCGCGCTTCAACCTTCAGTCGAAGCTGGATTTTCCGGCCAAGCATGTTTCGGATAGCGCCCGCGCATTTCCTTACGCACCTCGGCCCAGCTTCCCGCCCAAAACGCCGCCAGATCACCAGTGATGGCAATGGGCCGCCCGGCGGGGGATAGCAGCGCCACTTGCAAAGGCACGCGGCCGGCGGCGAGCAAGGGCAGCCCCGGCAGGCCAAACAAATGCTGCGCGCGGGCTTCAAGGGTTGGCACTTCCCGCGCGTAATCAATCGCGCCACTCCGCCCAGCGGGCAGCGCCAGCCGCGCAGGCATGGCCTGGTCCAGGCTGCGGCGCGATTCCCACGGCAACAAGCCAAACAGGATCTGGGAAAGATCAAGCGTGCCCAATTCCTGCAACCTTGTCAGGCCCGAGAGATGCGGCGCCAGCCATTCCTGGGCGGAGGCGATCAGCGCCTCATCTGCCAAATCAGGCCAGGCATCGCCTTCCACCTGCCGCATCCAGCCGATGCGCGCGCGGGTCTGCCGTGCCGCTTCGGTCCAGGGCAGGTCTCGCAAGCCGCGCGACGCCACGGCTTCAGTGAGCGCCGCGGCCAAGGCAGCAGGGTCCGCTTGCGGCACGGGAGATTCTTCCAAGACCAAGGGGCCGAAGCAGAGCCGCCGACGCGCCAGCACTGCGCCAGTGCGCACATCAAAGGCCGCGCCTTCTTCGCGGCGGAGCCTTTCGGGAAAGCGTGCCTCCAGCACAGCGCGGTCGAGTGGCGCCGCCATGCGGATGCGCGCCTCGGTCCCCGCGATTTCCAGATCAGCCACGGCCAGCAAGGGCGCCTTGGCCAAAGGGTCAACGCCCGTGATGCGCGCCCCTTGGCCCGAGGCCAAACGAAACGCGCCATCCATTGCGCCGCGCCTGGCGGCGATGCGGTCCGGGAAACCAGCGGCCAGCAGGGCGCCGGCATCGCCTTCCGCCGCCACGCCATTGCCGATGCCCAGTCGGCGCCGATGCAGGCTGGCGGCGCGGCGAATGCGCTGCACCGCGCCGCGATCCGCCGCCGCGTGATCTCCGCCCGCCAGCAAATCAAGGCGCAACCCGATATCCGCCGGCGCTTCCCGCCCGCGCAAAGGGTCGCGTTCTTCTAGAAGTGCCGCGAGTTCAGCGGCGAGTGCCTTTTCAGCATTGCCTTCCGCCGCGAGCATCATGCGGGCAAGCCTTGGATGCGTGCCAAGCCGCGCCATGCGCCGGCCGGTCTCGGTAATGCGACCTGCCTCATCCAAAGCATCCAAATCTTTGAGCAGCGCGCGCGCGGCAGCGAGCGTCCCGGCGGGGGGCGCATCCAGAAAGGCCAAAGCGCCAGGCGCTGCCCCCCAGGCGGCGCAATCCAGCGCCAAGCCTGAGAGTTCCGCTTCCAGAATTTCGGGCCGGTCCGCCTGCGGCAGGCCGCGATGCAAAGCCTCGGTCCAGAGCCGGATCGCAACCCCCGGCGCGGTGCGCCCCGCGCGGCCCGCGCGCTGTTCAGCGGCAGCCTTGCCGATGCGAAGCGTCACCAGGCGCGAAAGCCCGCTCGCGGCATCAAGCCGCGGCGCACGGCGATAGCCGCCATCCACCACAATCCGCACGCCGGGCACCGTCAGCGATGTCTCAGCGATGGAGGTCGCCAGCACCACCTTGCGCTG
>CAMCHA010000279.1 GCA_945874515.1 Asaia bogorensis | reverse complement strand
AGCGGCTGATGGCCTATTCCTCCATCGGCCATGTCGGCTATGCGCTGATGGGCCTTGCGGTGGCGAGTGATGAAGGCCTGCATGGTCTCACGGTTTATATGGCGATCTACCTTGCCATGAACCTTGGCGCCTTTGCGGTGCTGATCGCCATGCGCCGGCAGGGCAAGGCCGTGTCGCGCATTGAAGACCTGGCCGGTCTTGGGAAGACCGATCCCGCCATGGCGATGTGGATGACGATTTTCATGTTCTCCATGGCCGGCATTCCGCCACTCGCAGGGTTCTTCGGGAAGCTTTATGTCTTCCTTGCTGCGGTGCAGGGCGGTTTCTGGACGTTGGCGGTGGTGGGTGTGCTGACTTCCGTGATCTCCGCCTTCTATTATCTGCGCGTCGTCAAGGTGATGTATTTTGATGATGCGCAGGCGCCACTGGATGCGCGCCCGCAGACACTGACGATGGTGATGGGCATTTCCGGCATCTTCACCACACTGTTCTTCCTGATGCCGGCACCCTTGGTGCGCGCGGCGCAGGAAGCGGTTTCCGCGCTGCTCGGTTAAGTCCGGGCGCGCGGCAGGAAGCGTGCGTGCAGTTTCGCCTTGAATGCCATGAGGTGCTGGAAAGCACCTCAACGCTGCTGAAGCAACGTGCCGAGGCCGGGGCAGCCGAAGGGCTTGCCATCCAGGCGCTCCGCCAAAGCGCGGGCAGGGGAAGGCAGGGCAGGGGCTGGGATAGCCCGGCGGGTAATCTCTATATCTCCGTGCTGCTGCGGCCCGCCGTGCCGCTGCGCGAGGCACCTCAATGGTCCTTTGTGGCCGCGGTGGCCTTGGCGGAAACGCTCAAGCCGCTATTGCCGAAAGCCGCGCGACCCACGCTGAAATGGCCGAATGACCTTCTGCTGGATGGCGCCAAGGCCGCGGGCATTCTGGTTGAAACCGGCGTCGCCGCCAGCCAAGCGCTCGATTGGATATGCATCGGAATTGGCGTGAATATCGCTACCAAACCAAGCCTGCCGGACCGCGCCACTGCCTGCCTTGCGGAATACCTGCCCGACCCGCCCGCGCCGGAGATCTTGGCCGCGCGGTTGCTGCAAAACCTGGCGCATTGGCATGACCTGCGCCTTGCCCAAGGCTTTGCGCCAATCCGCGATGCCTGGTTGCGCCATGCGCCCGCCATGGGCGCGCCGGTATCGGTAAAGCGCGATGGTGCGCTAATCGAAGGCAGATTCGCTGGGCTATCGCCCGAAGGCGGGTTGCTGCTTGCCAAAGGCCGCGAAGTCCAGCTTATTCTAGCCGGGGAGATCATTTGACCCATGCTACTCGCTATTGATGCCGGCAATACCAATGTCGTTTTCGCGGTCCATGACGGCACGGAATGGCGCGGGCGCTGGCGCATTGCAACGCGTCCGGACAGTACTTCAGATGAATATGCTGTCTGGCTGCTGACGCTGTTTCAACACGCCGGCCTGAAGCCCAATGATATCCTGCGCTGCGTCATCGGCACGGTGGTGCCCGCCGCACTCTACAATCTGCGCCGGCTTTGCCGTGAATGGATGGATTGCGAACCGCTGATCGCGCGCGCGCCGCTCGATTGGGGGTTTGATATTCGCGTGGATCGGCCGGAAGAAGTCGGCGCTGACCGCTTGCTGAATGCGCTGGCCGCACATACCCGCTATGGCGGGCCGCTGATCGTGATTGATTTCGGCACCGCGACCACTTTCGATGTGGTGCATAGCGATGGGTCCTATCTGGGCGGTGCGATTTCGCCCGGCATCAATCTTTCCATCGAAGCACTGCATAAGGCGGCTGCCCGGCTGCCGCGCATTGGCATTGGCCGCCCGCAATCCGTGATTGGTCGCGCGACCGTACCCGCCAGGCAATCCGGCATCTATTGGGGCTATGTCGGCCTGGTGGAGGGCATTGTATCCCGTATCAAGGCGGAATATGGCGGGCCCATGAAGGTCATCGGCACGGGCGGCCTTGCGCCCCTATTCGCCGAAGGGACCCTTGTCATTGAAAGAACCGATCCCGACATAACCCTGGAAGGGTTGCGCCTGCTGGCCGAGCGCAATCCTTCTTCTGTCTTCCACCAGAGCGCGCTCCGCGATCCCCTCAGATCGGATTCTGATTAGCACCATGAATGTCATGACCGGCGATCTTGCCTTTATCCCGCTGGGCGGGACGGGTGAGATCGGAATGAACCTTAATGTCTATCGCTGTGATGGCGCCTTGCTGGCGGTGGATTGCGGGCTTGGCTTTGCCGGGCCGGATCAGCCGGAAGCCGATATCATGGTGCCGGACGCGGCCTGGCTTGCCGAAAACCGTGGTGCCCTGCTTGGCCTGATCATCACCCATGCGCATGAAGACCATATCGGCGCGGTGGTGCATTTGTGGCGGCAATTGCGCTGCCCCATCTATGGCACTGCCTTTGTGCTTTCCGTGCTGCGCCGCAAGCTTGGTGAAGCCGGCATGATCCATGAAGTGCGCTTGCTTGAATTGCCGCCGGGCGGGCGCGTGAAGCTTGGCCCCTTTGATTGCGGCTTCATCCCCGTGACCCATTCCATCCCGGAAGCCCAAGCGCTGACCTTGCGCACGCCTTATGGCCTGGTGCTGCATACGGGCGATTGGAAGCTTGATCCCAATCCACTGATCGGCCCGCCCACGGATGAAGGCGCCTTCGCTAGGCTTGGCGAAGAAGGCGTGCTCGCCATGGTCTGTGATTCGACCAATGCGCTAGTTGAAGGTCATTCGGGAAGTGAGGCAGAAGTGCGCGCCTCACTCACGGAATTGGTCAAGGGCATCAAGGGGCGCATCGCTGTTACCTGCTTCGCTTCGAATGTTGCGCGGCTTGAAAGCATTGCCGTTGCCGGGCGCGCGGCGGGGCGGCAAGTGGCGCTGCTCGGGCGGTCGCTTCGGAATATGGAAGCCTCGGCGCGGGAATGCGGCTATCTGAAATCCCTGCCGCCCTTTTTGGATGAAGCAGAAGCGGGCTTCCTGCCCGATGATGAAATCCTGCTGATCTGCACCGGCAGCCAAGGCGAACCCCGTTCCGCCATGGCGAAGATCGCGGAAGACAAGCACCCTGCCATTGCGCTCGGCGAAGGGGATACGGTGATCTTTTCCTCCCGCCAGATACCGGGGAATGAGGTCGCGATTCAACGCGTGCAGGATGGTCTGGTGCGCCGCGGCTGCCGCGTGATCACGGATGAACAGGCGATGGTGCATGTGTCCGGCCACCCGGCGCGCGAAGAACTGCGCCGCCTATACGCGCTGGTAAAACCGCGCATCGCGGTGCCGGTGCATGGCGAATGGCGGCACATGCAGGAACATGCGGATCTGGCGCGCGCCACGGGCGCCAAGCCTGTATTGCTGAATGATGGCGATGTGCTGCGCCTTTCCGGCAATCGGGCTGAGGTGATTGAAGCTGTCCCCACTGGCCGCCTTGCCGTGGATGGTGACCGGCTTTTGCCCTTGGATGGCGATGTCATCGCCGCGCGCCGGCGCATGATGTTCAATGGCGTCGTGCTGGCATCCGTCGCACTGGACCGGCAGGGCAAGGTGCTGGGCGACCCCCTGATCACCGCCCCCGGCCTTTTCGCCGAACAGGACCCTGAACCTGGCCTGGTTGCTGCCGAGCTTCGCCGCAGCATTGCCGATCTGCCGGCCGGCTTGCGCGATGATGATGAAACGTTGCGCGAATCGCTCCGTGCTGCCTTGCGAAAGGCATTGGGGCGGCGCTTCAAAAAGCGGCCCAATGTCGAAATCCACGTGATCAGGGTTTAAAGCCATGTCGGTCTTCACCGGCGTCATTGTCTATCTGCTGATCTGGTGGCTGGCGCTGTTCTGCGTGCTGCCGATAGGCACGCGTCCCGATTCCCGGGGCAAGATGGAAGAAGGTGGCTGGCGCGGCGCGCCGCAAAAGCACCTCATGGGCTGGAAGCTGCTTGGCACCACGGCGCTGGCGGGGGTGATTTGGGGGGCGGTTTGGTGGATGATTGAAAGCGAATGGCTTTCTTTCCGGACCGGAATCCTCGCAATGCCTACTAATTAAGCGAAAAACCGACCCTAGGGTCGGTTTTGCCTTATGTTCGGGCAATTTAAGTCTGGTAGCCGCTTTTTTGACCTTGCTCATGGCTCTTTTTGATTGAGCCTTAGAAGCTGGTCCGCCATTCTATCACTTGAGAGGTGGATTGGTTCCTTCCTCTGAGGTGTGACTGGCGTTTCCTCCCTAAACTT